>JAGLNB010000041.1 GCA_023139715.1 Planctomycetota bacterium
TTTCGCGTAAAAGCATATCACGCAGCAAAAGTACATAGTGAGCTGCCACCCATCCGTGCGGAACATCGCCAATAATTCCGCCATTGTCGTTAACTTCTTTTAATCCTTTTTCGTTAACCTTGCTCGGAATCGCCTCCATCCAGGCACCCGGGCAGGATTGATGCTGCAAACTCCACTTGAGATTTTTAAGAGCTACATCCTCCATCCCCAGCGAAATAAGCGGACGGGCAAGTTTGACATTGTAACCCCAGAAAAGATCTTCATATTCCACGAACCAGCCGCCATCGTATCCTGAAAAAGCACCTGCTTTTTTCCAGTAACTCCGGTAAGATTTTTCCAGTCCCTCCAGCGGTATTTCTATTCCCATCGCCTGGCCTGGAAAAAGAGCCGGCCTATGCGCCCAAGCCATTTGTGTTTCGCCCAAAATGCGATATAACTTGTCAACTTTTCTGTATTCGGCCGGCCAATCGTCGGCAAAACCGGGATAAAAATCGCTGCCTTCACGTTTTTTTGCCATCTCCATACTCGTTAGAAGGCACTTGTGCAAATCGTTGTATTCATTTGTCAGCCATTGTAAATCATCCGCTTTATCCAATATTTCAGCTGCCGCCATCGCCGCTTTAAGACCAATCAACGACCACCAGTTATCAAGATATAAATACGCCGGAATGGTAAAATTATCCTGACTGACACTCTTTGGTAAAAGGCCGTAAGCAACTGTTCCCTTAAATTCCGGTTTTAACTGTTCGACCCGTAACTGCTTTATCACTTTGCTTTTTTCGAGCATACGCGGATAAAATTTTCCCAGCCAATCAGCATCCGGATTCAATTTGTAATGCGAAAAAAATGCGTAGATATTTCCACCCAGCTCATCGAGGTATTGACTGTCGGTATAGTTAAAATCTTCCACCGCCGCCCGAACCACATCCTTTAGACCAACTTTGTCCAGCGCTTCAGCCATATCCGCAGCATCGTGGAGGAAAAAATGATTGTAATCCGACGGGCCCGGACAAAGCAGAGAGTCATCCATCAGCAGCAGCAGATAATAAATTGAAGAATAAAAAACATCACTGTAATTTTTGTCGGGCACATTTAATTCGAGCGGTATGCGATTTTGCCAGTATTTTTTTACCGATTCAAGATTAGAATTAAAATCAAGAGCTGCAATTGCATCAGGTGAAAAACTTTTGCCCTCTTTGGCTGACGGCGAAAATAAATCCAAACTTTTTTCTTCTTTCGGCTTTAATTTTATGTGATGAACCAAAGCTGCTTTTGCTTTTCCGCCGGGACTGCTAACGCAATCACCCTGCTTCAATAATTTCACTTCCGCCAAATTCTGAGTATCTGCTTTCCTGCCGTCAGCACTGCATTTTGGTTTATCAGCTGCCTGAGACAAATATAATCCATCCTTGCCGTTTATATTCACCCATTTGCCGCCGTCATATTTTATTTTCCTGAGTTCTTTTTCGCCCTTTCTCGGCGAGACGGGATTTTCCCGCAACATCGTATAGAGCGAAACATCCTTGCCTTCAGCAGCGTTATTCTTTAGAGAAATGCGAACAAAAGTAACCTGCACATCATCCGGCAAAATATTACATGCGAATGTAGTGGTAGTAACTTCAATATCATCAGCCGACCATTTAACTATATTTATCGGCAGCCGGCCATCTTCCAACTGCCAGTCAGTATCCATCTTTTGCGGCGTGTAAAGTTTTCCTTCGCCGGCATCCCACAGCGAGAAGGATACCTGATACGGCCAGGGTTCGGGAGCAAAAGAGCCATCACTTCCGGTAAATGTTTTCCATTTCGATTTTTCCTCGCACACCAAGC
>JAGLNB010000042.1 GCA_023139715.1 Planctomycetota bacterium
GCGCCTGCGGTCAAGGGCATTTGTCATAGCAGCATTCTCCCATTTTTTAAGACATATTTCTTTAATTGAGTATCAATTATTATTCGAAGATTTATTCCCGACTATTTTGATAACTTTCGCAGAAAGAGTAAAATTACCAACAATAAATTATTCGCTGATTGTTTTTAGATACGCTATTTCGGTTTTTTTAAGTGCCCTGAATTTTCCAGAGCCAAGACCACGGCCATCGAGCCGGCCGATTTTGATTCTTTTGAGCGACCTGGCGTTTAATCCCACTTTTGCCAGCATCCTGCGAATCTGGCGATTCAGTCCCTGGCGAATGGTAATTTCCACGAGAGATTCGGTGCGGCCACGCTTGACTATTTTCACCGCTGCCGGCTGAGTTTTGCCTTCAGCCAATCGAATACCCTTTTTCAGCTTTTCGACCTCTTCGCCTTCAATTCGTCCTTTTACCACAGCAAGATACTTTTTCGGCAATTCATATTTCGGATGCGTTAATTTGTTTGTTAATTCGCTGTCATTTGTGAGAATAATCAGGCCGGTTGTGTCAATATCGAGTCGGCCAACGCAGAAAACCCTCTCTTTTACCTTGACAATATCGATTGCCCTTCGGCGGCCCTGCGGGTCAGAATTAGTGCAAATAACGCCTTTTGGCTTGTTTAAGAGGTAATAGACCTTTTTAGCCGCCTGGATTTTTTTACCGTCAACGGTTATTACATCCTTTTCGGGGTCAACGAAAGCCGGCAATTCATCCACCAGTTTGCGGTTTACACGCACTGCTCCATCAAGTATCAACTCTTCGCATTTCCTGCGAGAGGCAATACCAGCTGCAGCGAGAACTTTTTGTAATCTTTGCTTATTCATATTAAAATATCGACATTCGAGCCGATAAGGCATAACATATCAGTAGCAACAAAAAAGTATCTAAACAAGCATAATCAATATATTATAAAGTAAGCTATGATAACAGAACACGACAAAGAAACCATCATACAATATGCCAAAAAGTATAATGTATCTTCTATGTACCTGTTCGGCTCATCACTTGGCGATAGCCAAAAAGCTGCCGATATTGATTTGGGGGTTAAAGGAATTATGCCAAAACTATTTTTCAAATTTTACGGCGAATTGATGAGGAATTTATCCAAGCCGGTTGATCTTGTGGATTTATCCAGAAAATCTTTATTCAACCAAATAGTCGAAGAGAAGGGAGTTAAAATCTATGGATGAATTACTTCGAGAACTCTCGGCTGAAAAAGAACATATAACAGAAACGCTTGATGCACTGCAACAGGCCTTAGAGCGAGAAGAAAAAACGGTTGTCGAGCTGGCTGGCATTGCCGCATTTTTACAAAATACATACAATGGAATGGAGAACATTCTAAAAAGAATACTAAAATTCAAAGCCGTACCAACACCTGTCTCGGAATCCTTCCACAAGGATTTATTGGGTATATCTGTAAGCAATCGGATAATTTCGTTAGAACTTTCGAAAAAATTTGACGAGTATCGCGCCTTTCGGCATTTCTTCATACATGGTTACGGAATAATGCTGGATAAGGAACTGTTAATGCCGCTTGCGGAAAATCTGCCGGGCATCTGGAAAGAATTTGAGTCAGAATTAGATGCCCTGATAGAATCAATGAAAAAATAAATAATACAAAATGATAACAATCGTTATTTTTGATTTGGATGATACTCTTTACGAGGAAATCGACTACTGCAAAAGCGGTTTCGCAGCTGTTGCTGAATTTATAGTCAACGAAGCCGACAAAAAAACTGTCATTCCTGCGCAGGCAGAAATCCAGAAAAGTAACAGCAGCGTAGATTCCCGCTCCTTCGACTTTGCTCAGGACAGGTTGTGCGGGAATGACATAAAAAAAATAGAGCATATCTTCGACTGCTTATGGCAACAATTCTCATCTGGAAATCATACACAAACATTCAACGCAGCTCTAAAAGAACTCGGCATAAATTACGATGACAAATTCATCGCTGAACTGATAAAAGTTTATAGAAATCACATTCCAAAAATAACCCTGCCAACTGAAAGCCGAGATGTTCTGGAAAAATTGAGCGAAAAATATACGCTGGCGATGCTGACTGATGGCTTTTTGCCCGCTCAACAATTAAAAGTAAAAGCATTGGGAATTGAAAAATATTTTAAGTGCATAATCTACACAGAGCAGCTCGGCAGAGAAAACTGGAAGCCGTCGCCGGCCGGTTTTGAAAAAATAATGGCCGATTTGGATGCAAAAGCAGAAAATATGGTTTATGTGGCTGACAATGAGCAAAAAGACTTCATCGCACCAAATAAACTCGGGTTTGCAACTGTAAAATTAATTCGCCAATCTGGAATACATAAAACCACTCCAATCAAGCCGAGCGATGCGGCACAATACACAATCGCTCAAATAAGCCAACTGCCGGCTCTTATCGAAAAACTTTAGGAAAATATACACCGTCCAACGCTGTCCATTGAACGCTATACGCTGTTTTTTTGTTGACTAATTGGCATTTTAAGCCATAATGTACTGCTAAATAATGTTATTATCCAATTTTCTGATGTTTCTAAGGAGTTTTCACTATGCCAGCAGGCAAAAATCGGCAAAACAACGCTATGCTCTACACTACTATAACCTTTGTAGCCCTGTTTATCATCTCGACTACAGTTGCCGTCATTTATTACGTAAACGCTGAAAACTACAGAACTAATGCAGCTACTCTGCAAAACCAGATGGATAGGATGGCCACCAGCAGCGAAGTAAAAAATATAGGAGCAATTGTCGGAACAAAATCCAGAGGTAAAAGCTATCTTGAAACAATGACTGATTATCTCGATGATACGGTGTATCGAATCATCGGCGGCGTGCCGGAAGACACCTCGGCTGAACAAAAAGTGGCCGAAGCAGATCGCAAAATCAAAGAGATACTGGCCACATTAACACAGAAAGACCTCGAAATTAAAATTGGAGATGATGCCAAAGGAAGCAGCATATCGGAAAATATCGAAACAAATCAAATTGTTGGATTGTTGGTTGCCGGAGATTTTTCAGCGGTTGTAGAAAAATTTGATGAAAATATGAAAACTGCTCTGCCGGTTGAAAAACTCCAGGAGACATGGAAAGCTACCATAGCCAATGTCGGCCAATTCAAAGGACAAATCAACGAACAATCGCAGCAGCAATTGGGTTATAGCACAATTGTTGCAACGTGCGAATTTGAAAACGGCTACCTTGATATTAAAATGGCCTATGATAATCAAAACCAGCTGTCAGGATTATTTCTCGTTCCTGTCGACAAAAATGCTTTGCCAAACAACGCCAGCATATCAGCTGAAGCTGAGCCGGAAAAACAAATCTCCGTTGCTATAGAAATTACCGATGCAAATACGATTGGGCTTATACGAATAATAGAAAAACTAAAGGCCAAACTCGACAATAGCACAAATTCCCAATTATTCTTAAATGTGCAGCTCGAAAAGCTCGGGGCACGTTTCGATGACGCTGCCGCTGCAGGTCTTGAAAAAGAAAAAACTCTGCTCGCTGAAAAAGATAAATATGCCCAGCAGGTCAACGAAATCGAGCAGAGCTACAATGACTTGAAAGCTCTTATGGAACAGACTTCGCAGCAGCAGGTTAAAACTCTTATGACTCAGCTCGACCAGGAACGCAGCGACGGCAAAGAGCTCACTCAAAAGCTTCTTAGAACACAGGCAGAACTCAAAATGACCGAAGGCAGAATGGAACATGTACTTGAAAAATTACGTGCCGTTGTGCCGCCGCCGGATAATGAAACATCTGTATTCAGAGCCGATGGGAAAATCAT
>JAGLNB010000043.1 GCA_023139715.1 Planctomycetota bacterium
GCAAGAGAGCTGAAGACCGTAACACTCGAAAACGAATTGCGGGACATTCTCATAGAACGCGATGATATAAATGAAGACAGATTTGACCAGCTCATAAAAGACTGCCAAATCCTTGATGTGCAGGGCAATCAGTTAGCTGAAAAAGTTTTCCGAGAAATTGCAATAATGCTTGCTGGCAAATTACAAACAGATGAATATGTCCTTTTTGAAAAATTTCTTCATCGCGAAGCAGAAGGCGGAACTGTAGTTGAACCCGGCTTTGCCATCCCGCACATTGTGGTGGAGGGCGAGCATAAATTCGATGTTCTGCTGGTAAGAGCTGTGGATGGAATTAATTTTCCGCATTCGCCCGACGCAGTAAAAATAATGTTTGTTCTGGCGGGAAGTAAAGATGAGCGTAATTATCATTTAAGGGCGTTGATGGCCATTGCTCAAATCAGTCAGGAAAAAGCGTTTAAGCAGAGATGGCTGGCGGCCAGAGATATTGAAGCAATAAGAAATCTGATATTGCTCTCAACGAGAAAAAGGGATAAAGAATCCTGAAAACGAGAGCTTTTGGGCATTAAACAGCAAAAAAACATAAAAAAACCACAAAAAATACAAATTTTACGGAACAGTTTGCCGCTTTTGTGCATCTGTATAGTCGGAGCAAAGATGGCGCTGGAAGGAATCAGCAGTTGGAAGATAATCGTAATGCGTTTGTCAGGCGTTTAAGAGCTTCGGAGCATCAGGCAGCTGTCGAGTTGGTTGATGCTTACTATAAGCAGATATATCTGTTCATCAGGCGGCTTGGCCATAGCCAAAATGAAAGTGAAGATTTAACGCAGGAAGTTTTTACGCTGGCTTGGAGGCACATTGGCCAGCTGAGAAACGATATGGCGATTAGTACATGGCTGTATCGCATTGCGGTCAATGCTTCAAGGACGGCAAGGCGAAAGCGCAAAGGAAAAGTAGCGGAAACTATTGAAAATGTGCCGCAAAGTGGTGAGCCGGATAGTAACAAAGCTGAAGAAGTTGAGGAAATTGACCTGTTACAGAAAGCTGTTACGAATTTGCCGATGAAACTAAGGCAGGTGATTGTTTTGCACTATATGCAGCAGTTGAGCATTGCCGAAGCAGCGAGAGCGGAACAAATAAGAGAAGGTACTTTTAAAAGCCGTTTGAACAGAGCACTGAAAAAATTAAGAGAACAAATGAAATGAAAAAAGAGCGGATAGAAAATCTGCTGAAAGAATTGGCTCACAAAACAGATGAGCCGGTTGGTTCTGTGCTCGCTGAAAATATAAAAAACAGTATCCCAAAACCGCTTAGGGCTTACAGGCACAGCTGGGATACTATCAATGTTATGATAGACCTTAGAGTGAGCAAACTCGCTGCTGCTGCTGCGATAATTATCACAATGCTGCTGACTGCAAAATTTATCAACGGAAAAAATTCGACGGACAACATTTACCAGGACAGCAAATTGCTTGTCAATTATTGCCTTTCAGTGGTTGGCGCAGATAAAAGTAATCAATTAGCGGGTGCATCGGAATTTTATGAGCATCTCGTTCAAAAGGGAAAGAAAGTTACGTATTACGCCGATGATGTGGATGCGACCGACAGCAACGCTGTGCTGATGCACTGGGAATTGCCGGATGGCAGATACGGCATAATATTTAGCGATTTTCGTTCGCAGACGGTTACTGCGGAAGAATTGATAGAATTGCAGTCCGAAATGCTCAAATGGAAGGCAAAATAAGGGAGTATAAACTGTTTATCAATTGTAATTTGGTGAGTTTTTTGGTAGGATGAGGGTTTAGGGGACAATAGAATAAAAAATTTGAAGAAAGAAAGGGTGTATTTTTATGAGAAAGCATAAGGGATTTACATTGGTTGAGCTTTTAATAGTTATCGGCATTATTGCTTTGCTGATGGCTATAATGGTTCCGGCCTTAAACAGAGCCAAAGAACACGCGAAAAATATGGTCTGCCAGAGCAATTTGAAACAATACGGACTAGCCGGCAGAATGTATCTCGACGATAATGATGGCGCTTTTGCAAGTCCACACCTCTTCCTCCAGGCAGACAGGAATGATAGTACTGGAGATCTTGATATGCAGGCGGTTTCGATTGGGGCCTGTCAGTGGTGCGATGAGGCCAACTGGCTGCAGCTGCAGAAGGATAACGAAATGGGATTTATGTGGCCAT
>JAGLNB010000044.1 GCA_023139715.1 Planctomycetota bacterium
TATTTCAAAAATGTAAAGCTTCATCTTTGCCCGACATTCAAGGGATATGCCAAAGCAAGAGGTGTACAGGCGACTGGCTGCACGGATGGGGATAATCCACAATACAGCTACGGCCAGAATATGTTTCTCGGTCTGGATGGTTGGGATTATGACAATGAAGAGAGGGGGATTCCCGTCAGTGAACTCAAGTGGGGTAACAAGACAACGGCACTTAAGGAACACCAGGTACTGCATCCAGCTAATATTTTTTACTTTTCCGAAGAAAACATGTGGACCATTCCGGGACGGAACGACACTGTGTTAGTTGACACTGCTTTACTAATCAGGCCAACCGCTGCAGGCAGTGATGCCTTTGCGTCATATCACTTCTGTCCAAGCGGAGACGTAGTGCAGTGGAAAGGTTCTGCCAATATGGTATTTGTGGATGCACATGTTGGTTCAATGTCAGCTGCAGAGGCGACTGAAATCATTGATATGGTGGGTCACCCACAAGTTCCTGCTGCCTGTAAAGTTGCCTGGCCAAGAGGAGAAGCCGATGGTGGTGCTCTCTAATTGGCAGTTTTGTTAAGACAGTTTTTTACGGATTTTTAAAATGCTGGCTCAGGTTACTGGGTCAGCATTTTTTATTATCAGATAATTGCTGATTTATGCCGATGTGAATGACACTCAATATTAACCGCAACAGGAAGCGATGCGATATGGCAGTGGGCAAATTCAATTAAACAATCAAGAGCTGTGGTATTACCGCCAAGTCCCTGCGGGCCAAGTCCGGTTTTATTTACAGCCAAAAGTAAATCCGATTCAAGTTGTGCGTAAAATTTATTGCTGTTTCGCCGGCCGAGTTTTCTGCAAAGCGATTTTTTACTCAGCAGACAACTGGCCTCAAAATTTCCGCCAATGCCGACTCCCACAATAAACGGCGGACACGCCTCAGCTCCAGCTGCTTTTACAACATCAACAACCCAGCTGATTATTTCTTCTTTTTGTGCGGTTGGTTTGAACATTTTGAATTGACTTTTATTTTCGCAGCCGCCGCCTTTTGTCATAACGGTCAGTTTTAATTTATCGCCGCTAGCGAGCGAATAATGAATTATAGCAGGGGTATTTGAGTTGGTATTTATGCGTTGGTTTAATGGCTCAGCTACAACGCTCTTTCGTAAATATCCTTTTTCGTATCCGGCTTTAATGCCGGCGTTAATAGCATCGAATAATGTTTTTCCATCACTGTTTTTTATCGCTACTTCGGCTCCCTGCTCAACGAAAACTACTGCAAGGCCTGTGTCCTGGCAAAGCGGAATTTTTTCATCAGCTGCTATGCGGGCATTTTCGATAAGCTGCTCTAAAATTTTAACTGCTGCTGGATTCGTTTCTTTTTTAGCTGCATTTTTAATGGCAGATAAAACATCATCCGGCAATTCATATCCGGCTGATATGCAGAGCGATTCGACAGTTTCCGCTATTTTTTCAAATTCAATATATCGCATAATTAGTCGCTTGCCCTAATCAATCTGAAAACTTTTATACATTGTATTACCAATATCATCGGCTATTTTGACGGAAATTATATGCTCACCTGCTTTTAAATCTTTTATAACAATTGTGAAATTTTCATTTGTCGTATCGTAAACCAAATCATCCGGCAGGGCGGAGAGCCATTTTGAATTACTGTCAACGGTGTATTGTAATTGTCCAATTGCACTTAATTTATCAAAGACATTCAGCTTGAGCGTTACATCGGCAGCTTCATCAATTGAAAATTCTTCGATAACAGGAGCCGTATTATCAACTACAACCTGTTCGCTTATCCTGCTTGCGGTGAGCATCGTTTCAGGGCTGTTATCCATTTTGTCGTTTGCAGTAATTCGTATTTCGTATTTACCGTCTTCAACTGTTTTGCTGTCCCATTGAAAATTATTTTTTTCAATTTCATCTTCGAGTTCAAGCCAGTTTTTTCTGCCGACTTTTCTAAAATCGATTTTATAAATCAGTTTATCGCCGTTATCATCTTTTGCTTTATAGCTGATTTTGAAAATACCAGTTTGGCCTTTTTGTTTTGTTCGGGCAGCATCAACTGATATAACTTTAGGGGCAAGATTTGGTACAACACTTGCTGTCGCAACAGCTGTTACGGTTGGCGTTTTACTGCTGTCATTGCTTTGCAAGGTAAGCTTGTATTGGCAGAATCTGCCGACTGGGCAATCCAATTCGGCCGGCTCGGTCAATTCTTTGGCCACGCTCCAATTTGAAAAAGTTGCATCGTTAATGTCTTTTACATTTCCACTGCGAGAAGCTGCCAGCACTTTGCAGCCGTCGGGAATATCAGCTTCGATTTGCAGTTTGCCCCACCTGGCCGGCTGGCCGGCATCGACAAGAGCGGATAGATAAGTTCCTTCATTTGCAAAACTGCTGCCAAGCTTTATCAGCTTTGCGGGATTTGCAGTTCCAATATACACATCGCCATCGGCAACAGATACAGCTGTAATCTGTGATGCCTTTTTGTCGCGATAAACAACTGCTTCCTGCTGGTCGTCCGGCTCGACTGCGAAAAGCTCTGCGTTATTGCCTGTACCCACAAGCAGTTTTCCGTCTTGTACGGCGAGACAGAATAAAACAGCTGATTCACCGAATACATCTGTTACGTAACCATCAGGTGTTATTTGGTATATGTAGCTGGCCTTGGCCGGCCCGATTTTTTTAATAGCTGCTGCACCATCGTCCGGCTGCTCAGCATCTTTTTTTTCTTCGCTTGTGTTTGCAATTTCCAGTTTTAATCCGCCATCACTTTCATTTGATACCTGCTCACTTTGCGATTGCTGCGGTTCCGGCCGACCTAACGGAGGTACGCCGGACGGCATTTGGGCTTGCGGCTGGGATAAGTTAGCCGACGTTGCCGCTGCATACAACCAGCCATTTTGGCCAAACGCCAAAGCTGTAATCTCCGCCTGAGCGCTGTCGTATAAAACGGCTGCTGTTTTTTTATCAGGATTTATTTTATAAACCAGACCTCTCTGATCGCTGCCGGCGTAAACAAAGCTGTCTTTGCCGATTGCCAATGAAAGTATATTTTTGTCGCTGCTGTCGTAAATCAGTTCGGAATTTTTTGCAGCGGGGTCGAGTTTGTAAACTTTGCCTTTTGGCCCGGTGGCGAGATAAATATTGCCTTTCGCATCGGTAGTTACTGCAAAGATATATTTTGTCTTGTTGGCATCGTTCGGCTCAAAAACCATTTCCATTTCGCCGGCTTTTAGGCGGTAAAGGGCACATTGAGCACCGCTTATGCCAACGAGCAGCCGTCCTGATATGTCGGTTGACATTGCAAAGATATGTTCATTTATTAAATGCTGCTCCATTTCAACGGCGTTGGAATCGTTTGGTTCGTTCGGCTCGCCGGCTTCGATTTTGGTGGGTAGTGGATAAATTTTTGTCAATTTGCCAAGTGAATATTTGTATAAGCCGCCATTTGGACTTGTGCCAATATAAATATCGCTTCCGCTGGAGACAATACTGTTTATTGACCATGCACCTTCAAAATCTTCGCTTAGAATTTCGGCTGCTCTCGCCATTTCTATTGTTCCGCGTGAACCGATAATAACATTTTCAGTTTCGCCTTTGGAAAAATCGACCTTGCTGTCGTGGCGGACAATCTTGCTATTAACTGCAAAAAGCTGACCTGTCAAAAATATAAAAAACACAAAAACGAAAAGGACTGATTTGATTTTCATAATAACTCCAGCGTTCATTTAATGAGCAACATTAAAAATATAACTAATCACAAACCTCTATTTGCATAATTTTTTCATCGATTATAACTGCGTCAATATCCAAACTCTTTTGCTGCCAGTGCGGATACGGCTCAAAATTAAGAGTACGCCTGGCGTTTTGAAAGATAAGCGTTTTAGTTGACGGCAAATCCGGCAGTTCAGCTCTTTCTATGGCAACTCCATCCGGCGGCAAAATCAGAACACAATATAAACTATCACGCCTTATTGCGAGAATGGAATTAATTACATCGATTAAACTCGTGAAATTTTCCGGCGTAAATTTGTAAGGAGCCGTATTGAGCAAAAATTCCCGCCAGTCGTAACCGCCGCACAAAATCAAATCGTAAGTTCCATTCGGTAAATCTTCTGGTATTTTGAAATCGATTTTATACCCTTTCTTTTTCTTCAGGAAAGATTCGACAATTACGGAAACATCTATGTTCTGGCCGGCCTTGACTTTTGAGTCGGACAAATCAACCGACCATATACGAGCCGCACTATTTTCCGGCAGCTGGCGAATACTGATTGCTATCGATTTTATGTCAGTTTTGCTGTAAGGGTTATTCAAAAGTATTGCGACTGAGCCGGCGCTTTCCTCGATTAATTCCCAGAGTTCAACGCTTGTTGAAATATTTTCATTAACAATCGATTTGTCGCCTTCAATGTTGATAGTCATTTTGTATTCAATGGTATGTTCGGGCGGAAGTGTGCCAACCGTAGCCGACAAACCGCGGATGACGTAACTTAGTATCAGCGGCGTAAACAGTTGATTATTGGCAAGCTGACAATTATAGACACGTTTTTTTGTATCATTAAATCTGTCAACTTCAATGGTAAGCGGAATCATTTTGGCCCTTGCGCCGATTTTTCCATAGACAGCTGTCGATTCATCCGACCGCAAAGCGCCAACTATTTCAACTGCGCTCGCAAGCTTGAAAGATCTCGCTAAACTTGAAACGACGGTATGAACCTGGCCGGTGGCCATTGGCAAATCTATCGCTCCGTAGCCGAGAAAGCTGTGGCCGAAACCGTAAACTTTATCACCAACAACTTCCGTAACAGTGCCGATTGCATCCACAGTTATGTCTCCCGTAACCAGTGAAACAGCGAGGCAGGCACCTGGGACAAGTTTTACATTAGCCGGTTTTTGCTTTGAATTTCCGCCACTAATTCCGCTGACCGGCATAAATCCAAACGATTCAGTTAAACTGTTTATATTTTGGCTGGCGCCGGTCGGCAAGCCGGAAGTTACCAGCGGACAGGGCAATGAAGAAAGGGAATTGCTTTTCCTGCTGCCGTTGCCAAACTGAATCATCGATAAATAAATATCGTTAAAATCAATCGGCACAGAATAGTCAAAAGCATAGCCGGTTTTATAATTTTGTATTTTATTTTTTTGGTTTTCGGCTCGCTCGCCAACTTGCAGCATATCAGCAATTGGTGTTACGCCGTAAAGCGGGTCTTTGCTGAAATTCCAGCCGAAAGCCAAAGCGCCGGCGAGACGGCCGTCAATATAAACCGGCGAACCGCTGCATCCAGCCACCGGGCCTGTGTGAATAAAACGCTCATCCGTTCCCTGCACCAAAATCGCATCTCGGCCAAGTGATACATCTCGTACTACACTTAAAACTTCAAGCGGAAATTTTTCAATTTCTGTGCCTTTGTAGCAGGTAAGACAATATGCCTCCATTCCGGGACGGACTTCATCGGTGCTGATGTATTTTTCCCTGTCGAGTGGAGCGGCCATGCAAAATGAGTCGATTGAAATCACTATATTAAGCAGAAATATAATTGCCAGCTTGCCGGAGTTTCTCAACATGCAAAAACCTTTCCATTTGGTATGAGTTTAGCCAGAATTTTAGCTGTATAACAGGACTATTGCAAGGCAAAAGAAAATTTGCTATGATGGCAACCGCCTGGGTCGAATGCCGATTCAGGTTGTGCTGTTTTTTTTGTAAAACTAAATAATGTTGGAGATAAAAAATGAAGGCCGAACATCGCCACGAATTAAAAACAAATGAGCTGGCCGATTGGCTTGGTAATTTGCCGCAATGGACGAAAGAAAATCTCAAAATGATTATCTACGTTACTGTGGTTGTTGTTGTGGTTGCGGGGGCATACATCTACAAAAAATACGAGAAAGATGTGGTGGCTGTCGAAAAACAAACGAATTTCACAAATGCTCTTGTTCAACTGCCGGGAGCAAAAATGCAAAATCTGCGGAGCCAGTCGCAGGGAATAGACACATCATATACTTTCATCCAGATTGCAGACAATCTTGAGAGTTTTGCTCAAAAAGAGAAAAATAATAATATGGTTGCTCTTGCCCTTATCAAACAAGCCGAAGCCCTGCGAATGGAATTGCATTACCGCCTTGAAGCCGGCAGCCGGCGGGAAACAGCAACACAGATAGAGAAAACAAAAGCAATCTACACAAGGGCACTGGCTAAGGCAGCTGATAATTCATCGCTGGCAGCTGCAGCGCAGTTTGGTCTTGGTTTGTGTGAGGAAGAACTTGGAAATTTTGACTCTGCAAAAGAAATTTATTGCGGCATTGCCAAAAATGATAAATTTCAATCAACCATAGCTGCCGCACAGGCAAAGCAGCGAATTGAAACATTGGATGATTACAAGCAAAAGATTGTTTTCAAAAAAGCACCTAAACCAATGCCGGTTATGCCGCAACTTGATACTAAGACGGAAATGAGCAAGGTGCCAATGCCCGTTGACCTTGAAACCGAAATCCCTGAATTGACCGAAACGCCCGATGGCCAAATCGAGCAGTAATTCAATTAGCCGGATGAAGGAAAACGAATGCGAACATTTTAATATCAAGGTCGGCACTTCAATTAAGGAGCGACGGCTTGATAAGTATCTGCACGGCAGATTCACTGATTTCAG
Organism: Planctomycetota bacterium; assembly: GCA_023139715.1. Taxonomy (GTDB): domain Bacteria; phylum Planctomycetota; class Phycisphaerae; order Sedimentisphaerales; family Anaerobacaceae; genus JAGLSG01. Next base: position 6,663 of record JAGLNB010000044.1, read on the forward strand.
CCGAGTTATGCTCCAAAAGCAAATTGCCGCCGGCTCAGTTAAGGTCAATGGCAAAGTCGCCAAATCCAGTTTGAAACTAAGTCCCGGCGATAAAATCGATATGATTTTGCCAGAATTGCCCAGCGAGAAAATCGAAGCCGAAGACATTCCATTAAACGTAATTTACGAAGACAAAGATATAATCATCATCAATAAGCAAGCCGATATAATTGTTCATCCTGCAAGGGGCAATCGGCATGGAACGTTAGTAAATGCTCTTGTTTTTTATTCTGACGAGCTTTCAACCGGCCTGGGAGAATTTCGGCCCGGCATTGTTCATCGGCTCGATAGAAATACGACAGGGGTAATGGTTGTAACAAAAAATGATATTGCCCAATGGAAAATCGCAAAGCAGTTTGAAAATCGCGAGACGAAAAAAACTTATCTTGCCATCGTTCACGGCAAACTTGATTTGGATGCTGACTGCATAGATGCTCCACTTGGCGTTCATCCGAAAATGAGAGAAAAATATGCGGTTCGCCCTGAAACCGGAAAAGAATCAAGGACAGTTTATAAAGTGCTCGAGGAGTTTCGCGGATTTTCATTTTTGGAATTAGCACCGAAAACCGGCAGAACTCATCAATTGCGGGTTCATCTTTCGCACATAAAGCATCCGATTGTAGCTGATGATATGTACGGCGGAAAATTCGTTTATCCCTGGCAGCTGCAGGACAAGCAGCAATCTATTCAAGAGCCCCTGCTAAAGCGAGTTGCGCTGCACGCACACACACTGGAATTCAGGCATCCAACTACTGAAAAAATGGTAAAATTTGAAGTTCCTTTGCCGGAAGATATACAGAATCTTTTAAGCGCACTTCGGAAATATCGAAGTGTAAGTAGTGTTAAAAAAAGAAAAATTTGAATTCTCACCTTGTCATTGCGAGGCGGCTTAGCCGCCGTGGCAATCTCTATCCTTTTTATTCCTGCGGCAGTTTGGCAAGGTCGGCATCTGAGCCGGCTACCATTAAAATATCCTCAGCATAAATAATTGTGCTTGGCATAGGGACATTTATAATGCCGCCTTTTTCCTGTTTTTTGGCCTTACTGTTTTCGCTGCGTTTAATCGCAACGAGATTGACATTATATTTTTGACGCAGCTGCAAATCCATAACGGTTTTGCCGTCAAAGCTGGCTGGTGATTTTATTCGAGCCAAACTGTAGCCCGGCGCAAAGTCGATTTTTTCGCCGATTTGCGGAGCTATCAATTTATACGCCCATCTTTGAGCTGATTCAATTTCAGGATAAATAACTTCCGTAGCTCCCACTTTTGAAAAGACTTCGCCTGCAATCAGGTCCTGTGCTCGCGTAAAAATTTCTTTTACGCCTATCTGGCGAAGATTTACTACTGTAAGAATTGCCGCTTCAAATGCAAGTCCGCCCTGGCCGCCGATGCCGACAATGGCAACATCAACTTTATCTATGCCCTGTGCTTTTAGTGCCTCTTCATCTGTACTGTCGAGTCGAACGGCGTGGCTTACCTGGTCACGAATTCCATCCACCGCAATTCTGTCTTTGTCAACTGCAATAACTTCCGCACCGCTCATAGCAAGTGCGATAGCGAGTTTTTTTCCGAACCGACCCAATCCTATTACAGCAAAACGTTTCATAATTTACCTCATATTTTTTGAAGCGATATATTTTTTACTTTTTTTATCCAACGATTATGGCCTCTTCGGGATAATTATATCTCGCTGGCCTAAGGTTAAAAGTCAACGCCGCCAAAAGCGTCAATGGCCCAAGTCGGCCAATCAGCATTAGTGTTATGATAATAAATTTACCGGCTGCTGTCAAAGAAGCGGTAATACCGGCTGTTAGTCCGACTGTGCCAAGGGCTGAGCTGGCCTCAAAGAAAATATCCGACATAGTAAAGATGTTCGCTCTTTCGGTTATTGTCAGCAGCAGTGCGGCAGTAAATAAAACCACAACAAACAGCAGCGTAACAGTGATAGCTCTTCCGACGATTGCGATTCGAACTGAGCGTTTGAACATTTCCACTTCCTGGCGTTTTCTCAAAGCGGCAACCGCAGACATTATTACCACAGCGAGTGTTACGGTTTTAATTCCACCTGCGGTCGAGCCAGGCGAGCCGCCAACGAACATAAGCAGCATTAAAATAACTCTTGCCGGAGCTGACATTACCGAAACATCGAGCGTATTAAAGCCGGCCGTTCTTGCCGTAATCGATTGAAAAAGTGCGTCAAGAAAACCGCAATTAGCCGCACTGAATGAAGCTGCGTTTTCAAACAAAAACAAAGCAAAAGCTCCACCTGCTATCAGAAATAAACTAACACTTAAAACGATTTTGGTTTGCAGAGCCATTCTTTTTGGCATTTCAATTGTGAAAGGGCTTTGTTTTTTAATGCGAATTTTGAAAAACCTTTTTACCCGGTCAGCTGCTATGTTGGCCAAATCGTAAAGCACGCCAAAACCGAGTCCGCCCAAAATTATCAGCGGGCAAATCACAATATATAAAATCCAGTTTCTGTTGTAGCTTGTAAAGCTATCTTTGAATAAGCTAAATCCCGCATTGCAAAAAGCGCTAACCGAATGAAATACGCTGTAAAACCATTGCTGTTGAATACTGATGGCTCTGCCGGGCACGTCGTTCCACATTCCCAGCATACTAACTGCGCCAACGGTTTCTATTAGAAGCGTTCCAACAAAAATAAAGGCAATCATATTTC
>JAGLNB010000045.1 GCA_023139715.1 Planctomycetota bacterium
TCCGCATCCGTACAAAAATAGCGAGACAATCGCTGTAATGAGATATAGTAAAGCTGTATTTTTAATTGGTTCTCTCCTCCAGAGAATACACCATAACTTGTATCATAAATTAGGTTATATTGTCAAGTTAATTCCAGCTTGTAATTTTTCGGATAATGTGCTATATTTTCAAAACCGATTTATCGGGGAGTGGCTCAGCTTGGCTAGAGCGCTGCGTTCGGGACGCAGAGGTCGCAGGTTCGAATCCTGTCTCCCCGAGTGCCTTAGGCACATAAGTTCTGTAAGCGTTAGGCCTGTATATCCGCTTCCGTTGGACGCTGCATATGTTATTTGTGTCAGAGGGTTCAAATAAAGGACAGTTGCCCGATTTTGCTTTTCGTAAATTAAACAGCAGGGTGGTTTTAAAAAATGTGCGACAAAAAAGGCGTTTATAATTTCAATCAAACCGATGCAAAATGGCAGCGGTTCTGGCTTGAAAACGAAACATTTCGAGCAAATGACGGCGATGCTTCAAGGCCGAAATATTATGTGCTTGATATGTTTCCGTATCCTAGCGGAGCCGGCCTGCACGTCGGCCATCCGGAGGGCTACACCGCAAGCGATATTGTTGCCCGTTATAAACGGATGAAAGGATTTAACGTCCTGCATCCAATCGGCTGGGATGCGTTCGGTCTTCCTGCAGAGCAATACGCAATCAATACAGGAACCAGTCCTGAAATCACAACGAAAAAAAATATCGATAATATGCGCCGCCAAATTCAGTCGCTTGGCTTTAGCTACGATTGGAAAAGAGAAATAAATACCACCGATGAAAATTATTACAGGTGGACACAATGGATATTTTTGAAACTTTTTAATAGTTACTTTGACGAAAAAGCCCAGAAAGCAAAGCCGATTGAACAATTGCCGATTCCTGACGGCTTAAATAAAGAAGAAAAATGCAAATTCATTGATGCTCATCGCCTTGCCTACGAATCCAATATGCCGGTTAACTGGTGTCCTGCTTTGGGAACGGTTTTGGCTAATGAGGAAGTGATAGGCGGGATAAGCGAGCGAGGCGGCCATCCGGTTGTTAGAAGGCCGATGCGACAATGGATGTTGCGGATTACAAAATATGCCGAGCGGCTCATTGACGATTTGAAGGATGTGGATTGGCCGGAATCTATAAGAAAACTTCAGCTTGACTGGATTGGCAAAAGCGTTGGTGCTGAAGTTGATTTTGCTGTCGATGGTTGCGATGAAAAAATAAAAGTTTTCACAACCCGTCCTGATACGCTTTTCGGTGCAACTTATATGGTCTTAGCTCCCGAACACGAACTCGTTGATAAAATTGCAACCGAAGAAAACAAAGAAGCAATTGCCGAATACCGCCAACTGGCTGCTCGTAAAAGCGATTTGGATAGAACCGATTTAGCCAAAGACAAAAGCGGCCAAGCCACCGGCTCTTACGCAATCAATCCGGTCAACGGTCAAAAAATTCCAATCTGGATTGCGGATTATGTTCTCATTAGTTACGGCACTGGAGCGATTATGGCTGTGCCGGCTCACGATGAGCGTGATTTTGAATTTGCCACGAAGTTTGAGTTGCCGATTATTCCTGTTGTTCAGCCGCAGAACGCAGAAGAAATTGAACTGGTTGAAAAAGGCGAACTTTGTTTTGCCGGCGATGGAATAGCGATTAATTCCGGCGAATTTAATGGGCTGACAACTGCCGAATTCAAAGAGCAGATTACAAATTGGCTCGAAGGAAACCGGCTTGGCAAAAAGGCAATTAACTATAAACTTCGCGACTGGCTCTTTAGCCGCCAGCGATATTGGGGTGAGCCGTTCCCGATTTTGCATACTGAAGATGGCCGCATAGTCGGCCTTTCGGAAAACGAATTGCCGCTGAAATTGCCGAAAGTCGAAGACTATAAACCATCAGGAACTGGCGAGCCGCCATTGGCTAAAGCCAAAAACTGGGTTAACGTTACATTGCTCGACGGCACAAAAGCAAAACGTGAAACCAATACTATGCCGCAATGGGCTGGCAGCTGCTGGTATTATTTGAGATATATTGACCCGCAAAACCAGCAGCAAAGTATTTCTCCTGAAAAGGAAAAGTACTGGATGGCTGACAGCGGTGTGGATTTGTATATTGGCGGAGCTGAACACGCCGTGCTGCATCTTTTGTATTCGCGATTCTGGCACAAATTTCTTTATGATATGGATTGTGTTAGTACGAAAGAGCCGTTCAAAAAGCTCGTCAATCAGGGAATGATTCTCGGCAGCGACGGCCAAAAGATGAGCAAATCCAGAGGCAATGTGGTAAATCCTGATAAAGTCATAGCTGATTATGGGGCTGACTCGATGCGGCTTTACGAAATGTTTATGGGGCCGCTTGAAGCGACAAAGCCTTGGAATATGCAGGGCGTAGATGGCGTTCATCGCTTTTTGCAAAGAGCTTGGCGGATGGTTATTGATGAAGATTCCGGCCAGCTTTGCAGTGAAATTTGCGACGCTGAGTCGAATATTGAAACGCTACGTTTGTTGAACCAGACGATAAAAAAAGTGGGTGATGATATTGAAAGTTTCGGTTTCAATACAGCGATAAGTGCAATGATGATTTTTACAAATCACCTTCTCAAGGAGTCGGTTCGGCCAAAGGCAGTTATTGAAAAATTTATTTTAATTCTTTCGCCATTCGCTCCTCATACTGCCGAAGAACTTTGGTCAAAACTTGGCAAGAAAGATACATTGGCTTACGAACTCTGGCCGAAATATGATAGCGAACTTATCAAAGAAGATGAAATTGAGTTGGCTGTTCAGGTTAATGGAAAGATAAAAGAAAAGATAGTTGTTGCTGCTGGTGCAAGCAAAGAAGAAATAAAACAGAAGGCACTGGCAAGTGAAAAAGTTATCGAAGCGATGGCCGGCAAGGAGCCGAAAAAAGTTATCATTATTAAATCCAGATTAGTAAATATCGTTATCTGATTTTTATGTCTACCGAAATAGAAGCCAAACTAAAAGTTGATTCGTTCGGTGCAATAGAAGATAAATTGGCCGAGATTGGAGCTGAATTTATTGCCGAGCAGCTGCAGACGGATTACTATTTTGATAATGCCAATAAAAGTTTAGCCGAAAATGGTGGTGGGCTTCGGATACGCAGGCAATTGGTGAAAGGTGACGAGAGATTTTACCTGACCTGCAAAGGCAAAAAGCATCCGAGTAAATTCAAAAAAAGGCGGGAAGCCGAAGTTGAAGTAGCTGATGGTGATTTGACAGAAGAACTGCTCGAATTGCTGGGCTATAAAAGGGCTTTGACAGTTGAAAAAAACCGTAAACTTTGGCTGTTGGCCGGTTGCGAAGTTGCACTGGATGAATTGCCTCTGCTGGGAAGATTTATCGAAATAGAAGGCGAAGATGAAAATTCGATTGCCAATGTACAGAATCTGCTTGGATTATCTTCTTTGCCGCACATCAAAAAAGGTTATGCTCATCTGGTGGCAGAAAAAAAGTCGAAGAAGATTGAGCCATAAGGCATAACTGGTAAATACGCAATACGAGATACGAAATATGAAACCAGATGATGGTTATATTTGTTTTATTGTAAATCCCAAATCTGGCTCTACCGGCACTAATTCGACCAGCCGCCGATTTGAGCAATATCTCATTCAAAAAGGATTTGAGGTCAAAGTTAATTTTACTACTTCGCTTGAAAATGCCTGCGAATTGGCTACTAATGCGGCGGTTGATTATGATTGTGCGATGGTTGTTGCTGCCGGCGGTGATGGCACTGTTCGCGAAGTTGCACATGGCTTGGAGGGTTGCGATAAGCCGTTATTGCCGATGCCGTGCGGTACAGAAAATTTACTTGCAAATGAATTGGGTTTTGACGAAAAATTAGAAACGATAATACGCACATTTGAAAGCGGATATACCGGCTTTCTGGATTTGGGCAGGGCTAACGGAAAGTGTTTTACATCGATAGCCGGTTTTGGATTTGATGGAAGCGTAGTCGAGCGTGTAAATTCCGAACGAGTTGGACACATAGATTATTTTGATTATTTCTGGCCGCTCTGGCGGACGTTTTGGGATTATAAATTCGAATCAATGAAAGTTGAAATCGATGGTGAAGAAATTTTTGATGGCCGAGGATTGGTTTTTGTAGGCAACATCTCAAGATATGCAGTAGGACTTCAGATATTACATAATGCAGATTTTAGTGACGGCCTGCTGGACGTTTGTATTTACAAATGTGCTTCTCATGGGCATTTGCTAAAGCATTCAGTAATGACGGTCTTAAAGCAGCACGCCAACTGCAGCGATGTTATTTATCGTCAGGGCAAAAATATAGTTGTAAGTTCCAAAGCCGTCGGCATTCAAACTGAAATCGACGGCGACCCGGGACCGGCTTTGCCAGTTAGGATTGATGTAATACCAAAAGCTGTAAAAGTTATGATTCCTGAAAATGCAAAACCAGCTGG
>JAGLNB010000046.1 GCA_023139715.1 Planctomycetota bacterium
GGATTTTTCACCATCCACATACAGGTTGCATCGACGTGATAGTAGTCTCTGCGAATATCCGGATATTCTTTTTCGCCCATTTCGTTGAATGCCCGTTCCCACAGGTCGTAAATGTAGGTCAGCACATTTGTTTTGCCGCAGAGAGCGAGCGTATTTTCGCTGCCAACGCCTCTGCTTTTTTTGCCGTATTTTTTCGCATATTCAAATGCGTATTTCAAACATCTATCGACCTGGAAACGGTTATAGACTGCCGATTGGACAGCTACTTCGTTTGGTGTATTTTTTAACGTGAAGCCGCCTGTGCCTGTGTAGGCATCGCCGGTATTTTCACGCACGACGACGTAATCTATTTCTTTTGGCCCTTTATTTTTCAGCGGTGTTTCGACTCCGGGAAAAAGTTTCACTGGCCGCAGATTAATATATTGGTCGAGTTCAAATCGAGCTTTGAGCAAAATTCCTTTTTCGAGGATTCCGGGAGCAACGTCCGGGTGGCCGATTGCTCCGAGCAGGATTGAATCGAATTTGCGCAGTTCTTCTACGGCACTGTCTGGCAGTGTTTCGCCGGTTTTTTTATATCTTTCTCCGCCGAAATCGAAATCGGCCAGTTCCACTTTGAAGCTGAATTTACCAGCTGCTGCTTTTAATACTTTTACTGCTTCAGTTGTTACTTCCGGCCCGGTTCCATCGCCGGGCATCACTGCGATGTTGTATGTCTTCATTGAAAACCTTCCTTTTAATAAAACAATTTTTACTTTTTATTTTTAATATTATTTTAATTCAAAACACTGCATTTCTTTCGCTGGCGGATATTCAACTATGCCAACACGTGCAACATTTCCTGTAATTGGCAGTTCAGTATTATAGCAATTCCAAAAAACATCTCTATATGTATCTTCATTTTCAATATTACACGCTATTGTGCAATGCGGTATCCAATTGCCGGGCAAATAATATTTCTCACAGCCAAGATCTTCAGAGCTTATATGATTATGAAACAGAGCATGTGTTTCTATAAGCTGCTTTGTTGGAACCGGTGAATAAAATATTGGCCTTGTTTTTATTGGAAACGAGCCAATGGAACACAAAAATATTTCGAAAGACTTAATACTTTCAGCAAAAGTTTTTGTTGGGCCATATAAACATTCGACATTTCCCTGTTCAAATACTGCCAAAGCTATATGGGGTTTAAAACCGGCATCCAGCAGAGAGCTTGTCAATCCCTCGTCAGCCAATTTTTGCCAGACCGAAAAAACTTTTTTTTCAGTATTAGAGTCAAAATATAAACAAACGCCAAAAGCCATAGCTAAACTTTCTGTTTTTTACTAATATGCTCCAACAGGCCGCCGTCATTGATTATTTCGATTGCGAAATCCGGCAGCGGCTTGAATTCAATTTTCTTATTTTGCGTTTTGTTATTTATTACGCCGTTTGCGTAATCGATTTCCAATTCGTCGCCGTCATTGATGAGATTTACTGCGTCGGCTAATTCAATCGGATAGAATCCGCAATTGATACAGTTGCGATAAAAAATTCTCGCAAAGCTTTGTGCGATTACCGCTGAGATTTTTGCGCCCTGAATCGACCAGACAGCGTGTTCTCTCGATGAGCCGCAGCCGAAATCAAAACCGGCTACAATTATATCGCCCGGCTTTGCTTTTTTTATAAAGTCAGCGTCGAGGTCTTCCATACAATGACTTGCAAGTTCAGCTCTATCGTCGGTATTCAAATACCTCGCTGGAATAATCTCGTCAGTATTTATATGGTCTCGTTTATAAACATGAGCTTTAGCCATTTCTATCCTTTCATTTAACCACGGATTTCACTGATTTCGCGGATTATTTTTTATTAACCTTTTAAACTCTAATGATTTTGAGCCAAAATTTATCAATAAACCAACCTCATACTTTACAGCATTAAGATAATTTATAGTTTGTGCAATTTTCCAATTCTGTAATTCTTTTTATCGCTTTTAGTTCAACTATAACCTTATCTTCAACAATCAAATCGCAAACAAACTGTTTTATTTTTTTACCCTTATAATATACATCCACTGGCTCTTGCCTCTTAAAATTGATTTTATTAAGCTTGAGCTCATACGCAAACGCCTCTTCATAAACGCTTTCCAAAAAACCTCTTCCCAGCTGATTATAAATCTCCATTGCAAGACCAATAATTTTACCAGTTATTTCTTTATGGATTAAATTGATTTTTTCTATCATTTTTAAATCCGTGTAATCAGTGAAATCCGTGGTTTACAAATACTTTCTGCAATCGGTAAGTTTGCCAGTTATTGCACTTGCCGCTGCGGTTGCAGGGCTTGCGAGATAGACTTCACTTTTCGGGCTGCCCATTCTTCCAACGAAATTCCTGTTTGTTGTGCTTACGCACTTTTCGCCGGCTGCAAGAATTCCCATAAATCCGCCAAGGCAAGCTCCGCAGGTCGGAGCTGCAATTACGCATCCGGCTTCGTAAAATATGTCGAACAGGCCTTCGTCTTTTGCCTGTTTCCATATTTCCGGAGTAGCTGGAATAATCAGCGTCCTGATTGCAACGGACTTTCCTTTAAGGATTTTTGCAGCTATTCGCAAATCTTCAATCCTGCCGTTTGTGCAGCTGCCAATGTAGCATTGATTCATTTGCTTTCCTGCGCAATCGCTGATTGCAACGCCGCCACTTGGCAGATGCGGCAAGGCCACCATTGGCTCTAATTTCGAGCAATCGAATTCTTCAACCGCTGCATATTTTGCATCAGGAGCGGATTCGTAAATTGTATAATCGATTTTTTCCTTCAAATGTTCGTCGAGATATTTTTTCGTTGTTTCATCAAAGCCGATTATGCCACTTTTTGCACCAGCTTCAATAGCCATATTTGTTATGGTCATTCTCGCTTCCATCGACATTTCTTTTAAGGTCGCTCCCGTAAATTCCATCGCCTTGTAAAGAGCGCCATCCACGCCGATTCTTGCAATCACAGCCAAAATTACATCTTTACTGTAAACGCCTTTTGAAAGTGAGCCGTTCAAAACGAACTTTATTGATTCGGGAATTCTGAACCACATTTGTCCAGTTGCAATTGCCGCTGCCAAATCGGTTGAGCCGACTCCGGTTGAAAAGGCCGCAAATGCACCGTAAGTGCAGGTGTGTGAATCGCCGCCGATGATTACTTCGCCCGGCCGAATGTGGCCTTGCTCAGGAAGCAATGCGTGGCAAACACCAGCTCTGCCGATTTTGTAATAGTGTTTTATTTTATGCCGCACAGCCCAATCGTCGAGCCGTTTATGCAGCTCGGCACTTTTTATATCTTTGGCCGGCTGAAAATGGTCGGGAGTTACAACAATTTTTTCTCTATCGAAAACTTTATCAATGCCCCTGGCTTCAAGCATTGAAACAGCCGGCGGAGTTGTAACATCATGGCACATTATCACATCAATATTTGCATTTATTAATTGGCCCGGCGAAACGGTTTTTTCACCCGCTGCTTTTGCCAAAATCTTTTCAGTTATTGTCATTGACATATAAACGACCTCTTTTAATATCAAAAATTAGAAATCAAAATTGTGGAATTGCAGCTTTGCTGCGATGACTTCCTTAATTTTGCATTTTACATTTTGCACTTTTATTTTAGTTTTGTTGCGACCATTCTATTGATTGCATCCACGTAGGCCTTTGCGCTTGCCTCGATAATATCTGTCGAAACGCCTCTTCCGGTAAATCTCGTATTTGTTTCATCAACGATTTTTACCGTAGCTTCGCCGAGCGCTTTTTTTCCGCCGGTTACAGCTTTGATTGCATAGCTTTCGAGTTTCGGCGAAAGTTTTATCGCTTCTCTGATTGCCTGATAGGCGGCATCGATTGGGCCATCTCCGCAGGCAGCGGCAGTAGAAACATTTTTCTTTCCAGCCGTTTTAATTTTTACACTTGCCGTTGGCAAAGTTCCTGTTCCGCAGGCCACATGCAAATATTCCAATTCGAAATATCGCTCGACTGTGCGAATCTCATCAGTTATTAAGGCCATCAAATCTTCATCGAAAACTTCCGTTTTTTTGTCAGCCACAACGAGGAACTTTTCGTACAGCTGGTCGAGTTCCTCTTTAGTGAGGGTAAAACCGAGTTCTTTCAATCGGTGCTTTAAGCCGGCTCGGCCGGTTCTCGCTGTTAAAACGACTTCGCTTTTTGGCGAGCCAACATCTTCGGCTTTCATAATCTCATAAGTCTGGCGTTCTTTCAGGAAGCCATCAACGTGGATTCCGCTGCTGTGCGCAAAGGCATTTGCCCCGACCACCGCTTTATTGGCCGGCACGGGCATCCCGAGAAAATCAGCAACCATTCTGCTTGTGCGATAAAATTCCTTCGTATTTATATTCGTTTTCAGATTGAAGAAATCTTTTCTCGTGTGCAAAGCCATAACAATTTCTTCAATTGAAGCATTTCCAGCTCTTTCACCAATTCCGTTTATCGTTCCTTCAACCTGGCGAGCTCCATTTTTCACGCCGGCCAACGAATTTGCAACGCTCATTCCAAGGTCGTCGTGGCAGTGCATACTGAAAATCGCTTTATTACTGTTTGGCACGTTTGCAATTAAGTCTGCTATTAATTTTCCGAACTGTTCGGGAATTGCGTAGCCAGTTGTGTCTGGAATATTAATTGTTTTAGCGCCGGCGGCAATTACAGCTTCGACAATTTGGTAGAGAAAATCTCTATCAGCTCGGCCGCTGTCTTCGCAATAGAATTCAACATCGTTTGTATATTCCAAAGCCCATTTGATGGCTTTTGTGCCCATTTCGATGGTCTTGTCCTTTTTTGCTTTGAGCGTTTTGCCGTATTTTTCATCCTTGAATTTGCCGGCAATGTGAATATCCGAAACGCCGATTCCCGTATGGATTCTCGATTTCTTCGCTTTTGCCAATGCTTTTCCAGCCGCATCTATATCTTTTTTTATAGCTCTGGTCAGTCCGCAAATAACCGGGCCTGTAATCTGGCTTGCGATTAATTGAACTGCCTGAAAATCTTCCGGCGAAGAGATTGGAAAGCCGGCTTCGATTATATCTACTCCGAGCCGAGCAAGTTGAGCCGCTATTTCGAGTTTTTCACGAGCGCCGAGCCGGGTTCCTGCTGCCTGCTCGCCATCTCTTAATGTAGTGTCGAAAACTATTATTTTGTCAGTTGGCATTTTAAAAATCCCTAACTTGAATGAATGAAAATCTTGTTTTTGGTTAAGAACAAGCGTTCATCCTCTTTTTAGAGGCACTTTGAAATATCCCTTTAGCCCTTTTTAGTCTCGGAACTGGGCAAAATTGCTGTAATTAAACCAGAAATAAAGCCATGAGTTTACGAAAAAAATTAAGATTATGAAAGATATTTGTTTTTTAAAAGTTTTATAGCGCCAGGCGGCGCAGGATAAACAAATGAATTAAGAATTGAGAATGCAGAATTGAGAATTATGGAATCCCTTTGGGATGTATTTCAATCAAAAACGGCGAAAAAATTTTCGATTTGGGGAGTGCAAAATCCGAAAATATGGCATTTTTTGGGTTTTTTTTATTCGATTTTTCGGCCGAACCTTATTTTTAGCCCAAAATCAAAGGGGGGTAAATCACCATGCGTAATCTGGGTAAGATAGGCAAGAAAAAAACAGTCAAAAAGTGAGTGTTTTTGAACGTTTTTTGTCAATTTTGGTCAAAAAAGGAGCAAAAAAATCCATTTTTTGTCAAAAAAGAACCAGTTTTTTAGGGGGGTATGCCGTTTTCAATCGATTGAAAATGACATACTGCGATTCCCAGATTAATATGTGAAATCTAGGATTATGGAGATAGTTAAACGGTCGCTTGGGGGATAAATAATTCTTGGAATGATCTAACTACAAAACTGTCAGTCATGCCTGCGATAAAATCAAGAACAACAAGCTCGTCTGGATCAGAGTTTTCATAAATACCTTTCATGTCTTTCACATATTCAGCAAAAACCATATACACATAAGGCATCTTGTCTTCTTTCGGAAAATCTTCAAATTTCTTTGTATACTGATATTTTGCTAAAAGATCTTTAAAAAGCAATTTGATTGTTTGTTCAGCTTGCTTTCTGTATCCTTCAGATTTTTCGCTGTGATAAATTTTTTCCTTATTAAACTCTATCAAGGAATGCATCAAATCACCATATTCGCGTGATATTGCAATATAATCTTTATTATAGCTCTTTTTGATAATACTTTCTAAACATGAGCCGATTATTTTCCCATTGGTTTTGCCCAATTTAGCATTGATATTTTGTGGGACATCGCTCTCTTTTATAACTCCGGCAGCAATGGCATCTTCGATATCTTTGCCACAATAGGCAACCTTATCAACTAAACGTACGATACAACCTTCTAAAGTCGCAGGAAGCCCAGCTTTTTTTCGATTTTTAATCTCACATAATTTTTTATCTTTGGAGCCAGGATCAAGCTTACACTTTTCAAAATCTTCCCCGCAATGCGAGATAATACCATCACGAACTTCCCACGTTAAATTTAGCCCTGGCGACTCTCTATCGCGTTTGGCTATTTTGTCAACGACCCTAAGCCCGTAAAGTTCATGGCTAAAACTTTTAATATGTTGTTTTAAAGCAGTAGATTTACCAATAATTCCAGTCAGAAATTTTTCACCTTGATGCCCGAAAGGGGCATGGCCTATGTCGTGAGCTAAGCCAATAGCTTCTGCAAGGTCTTCGTTAAGCCCTAAACATCTTGCGACAGTTCTTGCGGCTGAGGCGACGAAGAGTACGTGATCCATTCGTGTTGAAACATGATCGTTTTGCGGGAAATAGAAGACTTGGGTTTTATGTCTTAAACGTCGAAATGATTGAGAATAAATGATGCGATGAATGTCTCGTTGAAATTCTGTTCGGAATTGATCGTCCTGTTGTTTTTTTTGACGCCCTTTTGTTTCAATAGTAGCAAGGCTACTCGGAAACATTTCTTTCTCTACTCTTTTAAACTCTGGCATAAAACCTCCCTAAAAAGATTTATTAAAAGCTCGACAATCTCATTTGCTGTTTTTTGTGCCATTAAATAATTCCTAATAGTTTCCCCCTTTGTATTGGCAATGCTAAATGAAGATTTTTTAGGCATACCCTTGCTTTTATTTGATTCGGAGAATTTTTTATCAAAAGCAATTGGAATGTTTTCGTACTTGTCGACAAATTCGAAATCAGCAAGCCCCATAACCAATGGATTGCAATTCCCCTCAATTAGTGAACGGTCATCACTTTTAAAAATAACAATTGGTTTTTCATGCGACCAGGCAATGCCGGCTTCAACCATTGCACCTTCGTCCGGTACACGGCCATTGATATTAAGTATTACACCATTACTGTTTATAACCTCAAAAACATCAAGTGAAAAAATTGCATTATTTAAAATAATTGAAGCTTCTTCTTCAGAGACATCTTTTTCAATTAAAACTGGTAAAAGTCTCGCCAATTCGAGACCATCTCTTTGAGGCAAAAAGACTGAGTAGCCAGCAGTTTCGAGGACAATTGCTATACTATTCATCTCTTCCCGCTCTTTAGGGTTAAATAGAGGGCCAGCGCAATATATTTTAGGCGTTTTGTTGCTCATTCTAACTCCTTTCAGTTACGAGCGTTAAAGCTGGAGCATAACGGATTGAATGCCAAAAAAACATCTTAATATTCAAAGGTAAATTAAGCAATATTTTTTTTCAAAAATCAAATGAATTATAATTTTCAACGGTGAAGCTCAATGTGCTTTTTGGGGTCATTGTCGTCCGTGCCAGAAAAATCACTTCGTCATTTTGGCGGGAAATAATAACAATAGTAAATCATCTGTAATTAAATTATAATAACAAACCCTTTTCGTTTTTCCGGTCTAAATGACCCGTAGTGAGTGGGTTTGTCTCTGAGCGGAGTCGAAGGAGTTGGACTAAGCCGAATGACAGTGAGCGTAGTGCTAAACAATAAATAAAACAAAAAGTGAGTAAAAAATAAATCGTATGGTTGAAAAAATAGCAATCTTGGGTTCCACCGGCTCTATTGGCAAAAACGCACTAAAAGTAATAGATGCGTTAAGCGTGAAAAGTGAAGCATCGTGCGAAAATAAAATAACACAATCCGCAACGCAATACGCATCACCCGCCGCCGCTAAAGCTATGTCGGGCAGACGCAATACGCAATACGAGATTGTTGCTCTAAGTGCTAACACAAATATCGAACTACTCGCTGAGCAGGTAAAAAAATTCAGGCCGAAATTCGTGGCAATTACAGATGAAAACTACATTAAGCCATTTCAAAAACTAATCGGAAAAACCAGCAAAGTTGAAATCCTCGCCGGAGCTGATGGACTGATAAAAATATCTGAATTGCAGGATGTTGATACTATCATAACAGCAGTAGTCGGAGCGGCTGGTCTGAAAGCAGCTCTGGCAGCAGCGAAAGCAGGAAAAAAAATAGCGGTCGCAAATAAAGAGCCGCTCGTTGTAGCCGGCCGGCTTTTAACAAAAACAGCAAAAGAAAATAACGCAGCTATTATGCCGATTGATAGTGAACATTCGGCGATTTTTCAGGCGTTGCAGGCAGGTAAAAAAAACGAAGTTAAAAAAATTATCCTGACTGCTTCCGGCGGCCCGTTTCGCAAAGCAACGAAAA
>JAGLNB010000047.1 GCA_023139715.1 Planctomycetota bacterium
GCAAGAACAGCTGCATTTTTCGCACCGGCCTTTCCGATTGCCACGGTTGCTACTGGAACTCCCGGCGGCATTTGCAGCGTGCTAAGAAGTGCATCAACTCCTTCAAGACCGCTGCTTGAAATCAAAGGCACACCTATTACCGGCAATATTGTTTGGCCGGCGATGGCTCCAGCGAGATGGGCAGCCATTCCAGCGGCCGCAATGATGACTTTTATTCCGTTTTCCGCGGCATTTTGTGCGAATTCGGATGCTGCTTTTGGCGTGCGATGAGCCGAAAGTATGCGAACCTGCGGCGAAATGCCAAATTCTTTCAGCGTATCAATACAGCTCTGCATTACAGCCATATCGCTGTCGGAACCCATTACTATTGCCACCTGTGGTGAGCCATGTCGAACTACTTGTGATTTCTTTTTTTCTGCCATATTGTTTTTCTCGCTTTTGCAGTTACAATATACGTCAGTTTGAATACGCAGTGATAATAACAATCAATCGCCTTAAATGCAAGAGAGGGTTATTGTAAAATGCCGATACGCAAACCCATAGTTGCCGGCCAATTTTATCCGGCAGACAAAAATTCGTGCATAAAGCAAATCGATGAATTTTTACAGCTGGCGGCAATCGATGAAAATTTACCCGAAACCATTTCAGCTGGAATTGTTCCACACGCCGGCTGGACGTTCAGCGGAGCTCTCGCAGCGATGGTTTTTGCGGCAATTAAAAAACGCTGTGAAAAAGTTGATACATTTATAATTTTCGGAGCAGTTCATAATTATTTCGGAAAAATGCCGGCTGTTTATGGCAGCGGCTTCTGGCAAACTCCGCTGGGGCAAATCGGCATTGATGGAAATCTGGCGAAACAAATCCTCAAAAGCAGCGATGCAATAAATGACATTTCCGCTCATCGCTGTGAGCATAGTATCGAAGTTCAAATTCCATTTATTCAATATCTATTTCCCCAAGCCAAAATTGTGCCGATTCTTGCAGCTCCAAATCAGCCCGTAATAAAGCTCGGTGAATCTGTCGGCGAAATTATAAACGCAATCGGTTCCAAAGAAAAAATAGTTTGTATTGGCTCAACGGATTTAACGCACTACGGGCCCGGCTATGGTTTTACTCCGGTTGGCGCCAGCCAAAAAGCCAATCGCTGGGCAAGTGAAATTAATGACAAACTCTTTATCGATTTAACGCTTCAACTAAAAGCCGAAGAAATGCTCGCAAGTGCCGCCCAAAATTATAACGCCTGCGGAGCCGGAGCGGCGGCGGCAACGGTGGCAGCTGCGAAAAAAACCGGCAAAACAAAAGGCCTTTTACTGGCACAGACAAACAGCAGTGAAATTACGCTGCAAAAAACCGGCAGAGAAAGTTCCGAGAGCGTTGGTTACGCAGCAATAGTTTTTTAACCGCCAAAAAACATCTGTTAATTTTGATTTGATTTTTTCTGTTTGCCTGAATTGCGATTTAATAAAGTAGCACCAAGCTGGCCGCAGGCAGCTTTTATTTTCTGCCCCATTTTCAATCGAATAGTAGTTTCAATTCCGGCAGCAGTAAGAATTTTGGCAAACCGCTTTATTGTTTCTTTACTGCTCGCCTGAAACGGGCAGCCGGAATGCGGATTGTACTCAATAAGATTTATATTGCATTTTATTTTGTCCGCCAGTTTGACAAGTTTTTCAGCGTTCAATTTAGAATCATTTACGCCCTTTATTAAAACATATTCAAAAGTTACGCGAAGTCTGGTTACTAATTGATAAGCCCTTACAGCTGAAATTAATTTCGCAAGTGGCTCGGCTTTATTTATGGGCATAAGTTTTGTCCGCAATTCGTCAGTCGCTGCGTTTAGCGAAATTGCAAGTCGAGGATGAATATCTTCATTGGCCAGTTTTCTAATCTCTTCACATTTGCCGCAGGTGCTGATTGCCAAATGCCGCAAACCGATATTTCTTCCGTTTGGCTCATTTAGTATCCTGACTGATTTCAAAACAGCATCATAATTTTGCAGCGGCTCGCCCATTCCCATATAAACTACGTTGTTTATTTTTCCGGTGTCTTTTTCAACAACATTTACCTGGTCGGCAATTTCAGCAGAGGTGAGATTTCGCTGAAACTTCAATTTCGCCGTTGCGCAAAAAGCACAATTCATCACGCAGCCGACCTGCGTTGAAACGCAAAGCGTTCGCCGTTTTCCATCACAAAGAACTACCGTTTCAATCCGGCAGCCGTCTGGCAATTCGAAAAGATATTTTTCCGTGCCGTCCGGGTCGGTAAAAACTTCAACCGTTTTAAGCCGAGAAATATAATAACCGTTTTTTGTAAGTGCTTCCCTAAACAGTTTTGAAAGCGTGCTAAGGCCGGAAATTTCGCAAACATTTTTACTGTGAATGAATGTAAAAATATATTTCGCAAGATACTTTTTTCCGCCAAGCTCTTCGACAATTGCCTCAAGCTCAGCCGGCATTTTATTTTTCAAATCCTTATCCATCCCGCCATTCTACTACAAATAAAAAGTTTATCTTCTAAATTTTTCGCAGTTTTAATTATTCGCTGCCGGCGTTGGTCAGGTTATAATACTTAAATATGAAAACTGACATTTTAATAGCCGGAGCCGGGCCAGCCGGCCTGTTCGCCGCAATAACCGCCGCCCAAAGCGGTGCAAAGGTGGTAATCGTTGAAAGCAATACCACCCCTGCGAGAAAACTCCTGCTCACCGGAGGCGGCCGATGCAACCTGACACACGCCGGCTCAATTGATGATTTTGTAAAGGCATACGATTTTTGCGGACGATTTCTTCGGCATTGTCTTTATGAATTTCCAGCTGATGATTTGCGAAAATATTTCAAAGTAAATGGCCTGCAAACAAAAGTTGAAAAAGATGGCTGCGTTTTTCCAATAACCGAAAAAGCCGCAGATGTAGCTGATATTTTAATCCGGCAGGCGAAAAAATTGTCCGTTGAATTTTTGTACGATAAAAAAATTACAAGTATCGAAAAAAGCAAGACGGATTTTGTAACGACCGCCGGCAATAAAAAGATATTTTCAAAGGCAGTAATAATCGCAACAGGCGGAGCAAGTTGGCCAAAAACCGGCTCGGCCGGCGACGGTTATAAATTCGCAAAAACTTTTGGCCATACAACAATCGAGCCAAAAGCAGCGCTAATTGATTTAATCACCGCTGAAAAATGGCCGTCAAAATTGAAAGGCGTTGGCGTTGATAATGTTATTATAAAAACCAAAATAAAAAATCGAAAAATTACAGAGTCAGGTGCGCTTATGTTCACGGCAAACGGAATAGGCGGCCCGGCAGCTCTAAACGTCAGCAGATTAATTGCGGATTTTCTGCCGAACTTTGCAAAGCCAATAAAAATCATTATCGACTTAGCTCCTCAATATAACAATGAACAATTAAATAAAGAAATTATTTCGCTCTGCTCGCAAAACCCAAAAAAAGAATTAATAAATGTTCTTACAGCATTTCTGCGAAAGGCATTAGTGCAAAATCTTTGCCGCCAAATAAATTTGCCGGCTGCAACTTTGGCCGGCGCACTTGGAAAGAGTCAGCGATTGCAGCTTATAAAAAAATTAAAACAGTTGGAACTTTCAATCGCAGCGCCAAGCCCAATTGCCAAAGCCACAATCACTCGCGGCGGAATTGAACTTGACGAAATAAATCGCCAGACGATGGAATCGAAATTGAATAGCGGACTTTTCTTTGCAGGCGAAATAATAAATGCCGACGGCCCCTGCGGCGGATTCAATTTGCAAATCGCTTTTTCAACGGCCTTCGTAGCTGGAAAACAAGCTGCAGAAAAAACAGCGGAAAAATAAAAACAGCCAACGGACGGATTCGAACCGTCAACCCCTGGTTTACAAAACCAGAGCTCTACCATTGAGCTACGTTGGCAAAATCATTAAAGCGGATTATAATAAAAACCTCTGAAAAAGTCAATCTCTACAAACTTTTTTGCCACATCCCATCCGGCTTAACTTGCAGCAGGCCGCTGTCGCAATAAAAATTCAATACGGCAATTGTGTAATCCACAACAGCTTTTGTGGCAGCATTTTGAGCGTCAAACAAATCGCCCTGAGCGTCAAGAACACGGCGACTGCTTGCTCGGCCATATTGCAATAATAAAAAAGTGTTATCAAAACGCTTGCGGGCAAGGGCGAGCTGCTGCAACTGGACTTTTCTCTGCTCAGCGGCACTTTGCAAATCACGATAGCTGCGGCGAATCTCAAGTATAATCAAATCGGCAAGCTCGGCGTAATTACGTCTGCTCTGATTTAATGTTATTAACGCCCTGCGATAGGCATCCTGCTCAGCTGTACGGTCAAGCCCAAAATCCAAGTCGGCACCAATTTGGACACCACCCCTTTCAAGCGTTGAAAGTGCATCGAAACCGGTTTTTCTCTCTGTGGAAAAATCAGTTGAAGCAGTCAAAGTAAGTTCCATTCCAAGCTGCTCAGCGGCAACAGTTACTTTTCGCCGGCCATCAATTACAGCATCGGCACTATTAGCTAAATCCAAACGGCAGCTAAGGGCAGCTTCGAGCGCCTGCGATTCAGAAAAATTCAGCTCATTCGCCTCAACTGCGGACGCAATTGCATCAAGTTCGTCAACATCCAAAATCAGAACCGCATCGGGCGGCAGAGCGAGCTGAAATTTCAACTCGTCAAGCGACTGCTTATAATCCCTCGCATCCTGAATCCAGGTGTCTTTTGCATTAAGTTTGTCCTGCTCAATCTGGTCAAATTCAAAACGGGCAATTCGGCCTGCCTTGGATAATTTTTCGGCTTTCGCATAAACATCACAAAGCGTTTTATAATTATTTCGAGCATTTTTCATAGTGTCAGACAATTGCAATGTGGCGTAGTATCCAGTCGCAACTTCAATTACAAACGTCCGGCGGAAACGATTGAAAATTCGCAGCTGATAGAGAACATCACGCTCGGCCTGCGTGAGATTTTCGAGAGCAATTTTATACTCACTGCGAGCGAGCAGCGGCTGAGAAACTGTAGCTATTAAAATTGTGGCAAGACCGCCCTGGGTATTGCCGGTTATAATATCGAGCCAGCCAGCTGCGATTGCAGCACTTATTTGTGTTCCGCCAGCCAAAAGCTGCTCAAAACCAAAACCGGCTGTGGTACTCAATTGCTCAAAGCCATTTTCTTCGAGATACTGCTCGCTGGCAATTCCGGCAAGATGCGGGGCAAATGCGTGCCTCGATAGAATCAAATCCATCGCTCTCAGATACATTTCCTCTTTTTGGATTTGGTACTGGCGGCTGTGCGCAGTGGCTATTGC
>JAGLNB010000048.1 GCA_023139715.1 Planctomycetota bacterium
ATGGTGGTTGTCGTATCGGCTACTGCTTCAACGAGTTCAAAAATTTTCGCCATTTTGTAATTATGGCTGATTATATTTTCCAAACTGTATTTTCGTTTTAGCTGCAAACGCAAACTTTCGTTTTCACTAATTAGCGATTGCTGCTTTAGTGCCTTTTCTACGGCTATACGCAAATCGTCATCAACGATTGGTTTGGTCAGGTAATCGTGAGCGCCTCTCTTAATTGCTTCAACTGCACTTACGATTGTGCCGTAGCTCGTTATTACAATCACTACGGTTTGAGGATAACTTTTTTTGATAATATCCAAAAGCTCAAAGCCGTTGCCGTCCAGCAGGTTGATGTCTGTTATGACCAGTGAATAGGTTTGTTTTTGCAGCTGGGAAATGGCATCGCTAAGTGTTTCAACGCCGTTGGTTTCAAAGCCCTCCATCGACAAGAAACCAGTCAGTGAATCAAGTATGATTCTGTCATCATCAACAACAAGAATACTGCTTTTTTTTATCATAAGTTACTATGTATGGTAACGTTTTGTGTCGATATTGTCAAACATTAATGTTGCCAAAAAGCAACACAGCCAGCTTTCTAATGCTTTTAGGCAGGTTTTGGGATGATTTCTTAATCTTTTGTTGCTGTGATTTTTAGAGTACTTTAATATTTTCTGCTTGCATTTAGGCCGTCGTGAGGACGAGGTGAGCAAATCTGATGCCGCCAGCCGAAGCCGCAATAGGCATAAAGCGAGTACGAAAAATTAAATTGCTCTAGTCTGGCCAATTGAAAGAGCCGTGGAAAACCTCGACTGCCGGGCCTGTCATATAAACACAGTTATCATATTGCGACCAGTTCAAATCCAAATCACCGCCAGGCAGATGTGCGATGCAATTGCGTTGGATTTGGCCTGTCAGTACTAAAGCTACACAACTTGCGCATGCACCGGTTCCGCAGGCAAGCGTAATTCCGCTTCCGCGTTCCCATGTTCGCATTGTAAATTCTGTTTGACTTTTCGCCGTAACGAAGTGTGCGTTTACCCGGTTTGGAAAAAGTGGATGGTTTTCTATGGCAGGGCCGAGTTTTTCCAATTCAATCGCATCAATATCATCGCAGAAAAATATCGCATGCGGATTTCCCATTGATACGCAGGTCATCATCAGCTTTTTGCCACAGATTTCGATAGGTGATTCTATAATATTTTCACCCTTCAAGAGTACGCCGATTTTACCGGGAGCCAATTCGGGCTGGCCCATATTTACGCAAACTCGGCTGACCTGATTGTTGTCGATTTCAACTCCAACAGTTAAAACACCATTGCCGGTTTCTATTTGGCATCCAGGCCAGGAATCTTTTGAGCCGGGCAGAGAGAATGGTTTATCAGCTTTAATTAATTTGCGTTCACAGGCATATTTTGCTGCGCAGCGAATTCCGTTGCCGCACATTTCAGCTTCTGAGCCGTCAGCGTTAAAAATTCGCATTTGCGCTTCGGCAATCGATGAAGGATTTATCAGAATGAGGCCGTCAGCTCCAACGCCGAAGTAGCGGTTACTAATTGCTATGGCAAGCTCCTCGGGGTTTGATACTTTTTCTTCAAAACCATTTACGTAAACATAGTCATTGCCCAAGCCGTGCATTTTTGTAAAATTTATTATCATTCATAAATCCTTATACGTTCAGGGTGTAAAATCAAACGGAACATAACCGCAAAAGCTGTACAAAGCAATTTAATTTTGGTATTCCAACTTCAGATTGCTTGTTTTAAAATGCGCCAGCTGTGGATGATAGTGTTTTGTAGCCGGTGAAATAAAGGAAACGTTCATAGTTAAATACAGGTACTGATAATTTTTGCGCCTGATTTTTAATTTCCTCATAGCCGGCGAGTTTTTCTACTGCCAGCTCATATTTTTCCATAGCCATTGGGTCAACTTCTATCTGGTCGAAAGTTGGTTTTCTGCGAACAACAGGAGTCCTGCCAAGTACCAGAAAATCAGTATCAACTGAAATACTGGCAGACGTTTTGCCGCCCCATTTTTCAATTAGAGCTTTTACTTTTGCCGCGGCTTTGTAGTCACTTACTCCGTCACCGTTCAAATCGAATTCGCCTGCCACCACAAATATATTTATTTTTTCACTGTCCCAAACCAAATTTGCGATAATGTCGTCAGGGATTATAGGATTTCTTTTTTTAGTTTTTGTGATTCTTGCAGCTGAAATATTTTTCATAACGTCGAACACTTCGATTTCAGCTTTCCCTTCACCATTTTTGGGGATGGGCATATTTCTATCGTAAACCGAGAAAGTGAGCCCCGGATAAACATGGTCATTGATTCCAATGTTCAGGTGGACTATCTTTGCATTTTCATCGATTAGCATGATTTTCCCATCGGCTCTGAATA
>JAGLNB010000049.1 GCA_023139715.1 Planctomycetota bacterium
TCTTTGCAAAATCCCACAACTTTCCAAATTTAATATGCCTATTACAAAAAACGCAAGGATTTGGAGTGCGGCCATTACGGTATTGATTGCAAAAATAATCGAGAATCGATTTGAAATCATTTCGCAAATCCAGCACATAAAATTTTATGCCAAGTTTTTCAGCAACCGCCGCAGCATCCCTCTTGGATTGATGGGAATTTTCAGACGTAACAATAAAGACAGCTGAGCAATTGAAACCCGCTTTGAGAAGCAACATAGCAGCAGCTGCACTATCTACCCCGCCGCTTAGCGCAACAAAAACTTTTTTTACCTTACCAGTCATTTATTATGCGCTCAATCCTGAGGGTAGATAATTATGCGGTCGTGAATAAGCGTTACAAGGTCATTTTTGCCGTCTCCAGTAACGTCAGCTATTTTCAATTCGTGCGGCTCAACGTTAGTATGATTATTATTTTTGTCCCGATAACTTTTCTGCTCGAATATTTTGAAACGCATCGCAGGGACAGGTTTCATTTGAGAATCGAGAGCAAGTATTTCAAAATAATTTCGGCGATACTCAACCATAACAATATCCGGCTTTCCATCGGAATTAATATCACCTGCCGCAAAATTGCCATAGCCACCGTTCTTTAGTTCGGTTTCGTAGTTGAACTGCTTTTCCAATCGCTGTGGAACGCTTTCTGCATCAGGCGGTGTTACAATAGCAAACTTTTCACCGTCAAATAACAAAATACTTTTGGCTTTACTGCCGGTCAGCGAAGCAAAAAGCATTTTCAAATGAGCCGCTGTGTTCCACTTGCCAACATCCAATTCCTTTTCCAGCCGATAGGTTTTGTCTTCACCGATTTTTAATATTTGAAGCTGGCCTTTTTGACCATCCAAAAGCAAAATGGCTGGCTGCTCATTTGGATTTTCGCCATCAAGAGCAAAAGCTGCAACGGCTGATACTCTATTTTCAACGCCCTTGGCATTATATTGGTCAACAACAGTCCAGATTCGGCTGTCCGAAAAAACCAAACTCCTTGCAAAATTATTCTGAGCAATTAGCAACTCATCACCAGCCAAATTATCCACATCGGCAATCGCAATAGAACTTCGGCTGGCATCTTTAATTAAACTTGCCTGTGATTGCGAAGAATCAATGACCTCAAATTCGCCCGGCTTAATCTGGCGAATCAGCATAGCCGGAGGATTGTAATTATCAAAAACAAGAACATCCTTTAAGCCATCCTGGTCAACGTCAACTATCTTTAAGCCATCAGGATTTGAACTAAATCCCTCAAGCTCAAGAACAAATGCAGGCGTTTTCTTTGCTTTTTTATCGTCAACCGCTGCAAAATTATAAATCACCCTCATAAACCGGTTATCGTTTGCGTCTTTGGATACGTAAAGACAATCAACTTTGCCATCGCTGTCAACATCAGCTGTCTCCATCGCTAACGGCTCGCCAATTAAATCGATTGGTTTGGGAAATAAAAACCTGTCATTTTCAAATTCACTTATTCCAATTACTTTTTCCTTAACACTCAAAACTACAACTTCAGCTTTTTTATCTCCGTCAATATCAGCTACAGATAAACTTTCAATATCAGAAAAAGCAGGAAATTTTTTCGGCTCAGCTAATCCAGAGCCTGGCAATTGTTTATAGAAAACCAATTCCGCTGCAGCCGGCTCGCTTATCACAACATCAGATAAGCCATCGCCATCAAAATCGCCGAGCCGCAAATCACGTTTTAAACTTCCATCACCAGATTCCAGCGGATAAAAAAATGTCGGCCAGTCAGCATTATCACGATTTTCAGATGCAATTTTATAGCAGCTCAATCGCCAACTAATACTATCAATAGTCAACATCTCATCGCCGGTCTGGCTATCAATATTACAAAAATCCATTGCATACGGCTTTTCAATAAAAAATTGTATCTGAGGGCCAAGCTGACCGCTGGCAAGACCAAATCTTACATTGACTGGCTTTTCCTTGTCGTTAGTTATCAGGATGAGATCGTTTATGCCATCGCCATTTAAATCACGTGCTTCAATGCCAAATATTTGTTCAGTAACAGGATATTTAACCGGTTCCGCAAGCGAGCCATCTTTTTTCTGCAAAATAATATAAACTTTATTGCGAGCAGCTAAGGCCAAATCAGCAAGGCCATCATTATTTAAATCGGCACACACCATAGAATTCAAAGTTAACAGGCCATCATCAATGTCTATTTTTTTTCGTTCCTGCCAGCTTAAACTGTCTGCAGATTCAAGAGCATCATCAGTTGTTTTTTGCAATATTACATATAAACCCTTCGGCTCACCGTAAAATGCCAAATCCGTCATTGCATCCGAATTCAAATCGCCGCAAGCAAAACTGAATATTTTCTGTGAAACAGCTACCGACTGTTTGTCAAAGCGAGTGGGAGTGTCTCCGAAAATATCATTTATATCCACATCTTCTGCATCAAGAGCTGCCGCCGTCTTGGCAGAGCCAACAGCCGGCTTTTGAATCAAAAGCTCAATTCTCGCTTTTCGATTATTAACAACAGCAATGTCATTTCGGCTATCGCCATCAAAATCAGCTATTCTCAAGCCGTTTATGCCCCAGTTCAGCTTGACTATCTCTATTTCGCCAAATCCGTAATATGCCGAAATGTCGTTGAAATCAACCTGGCCAAAACCAATAGCGTTAAAAATTGTAACCACAAAAATAATTGCAATTATTGTCTTAATCAGCCGCACAATAATATCCTCCAGATAAAATTATCACATAACCATAACGCAATACTATATCCGTTTATCCTGGCAATATCAATAATGCTTTTATGGATGCATTTATCAAAAATACAGCACAAAAAAAAGGCCTATACTGAAATTCAGCATAGGCCGTAAATAATAAAACAATTGGCTGATACGGATTAACTAATCGAAGATGCTTTTCTTCTGCGAAGCAGGGCTAATCCACCCATTCCGAGAAGAGCCATTGTTGCCGGCTCAGGAACACCTGTAGAAGCCAAAAAACTTGCATCATCAAACATACCAACTTTATCAACACCGACAAACTCGATTATAACGCGAGCTGAATCGCAGTCAGCTGCAGATGTAGCACTAAGACTAAACTCCTGCCAGTCAGCAGCCAGGCCAGCGGAAATATCCTCTGATGCTGACCCAAGAAGCGTTACGCCGGCATACCATTCAACCTTCATACCGTAACTGCCTGACAAACCGCCCCACGTAGCTCTACGTGCCCACATCGTATAGACGTAGTCTGTACTTTCACCCACAGTAACATCCTGGTAAAAATTGCCGGTGCCGCCCAATTCCCACGAAATCACTGCCATTTGCCAATCACCGGTGCGTGGAGGTCCGTCCATGTCAGCTTTAACTTTTGCATTCGAGGTGCCCGCCCACCAATCAGCAGAGGTTTCATCACCGCCATTATCTTCAAAGCCGGGATTCTGCAGTAAATTGGCCTGAGCAGTCGCAGCAAAACCCATTATCAAAACTAAAAATGTCAAAAAAATTGTTCTGTTACGCATAATATTCCTCCTTCACTAAAAAACTAAAGCCATCACCTTTTTATTTTGTAACGCTTTCTTTCTTTTCATTTCCAAGACGGGCAACAAAATCTTTTTTCATAACATGGATAACAAAATCTTTTTCCATAACAAAAACTTCCAAGTGCTTGTTGTTAGCTTCCAGTTTTTTGCTTTGTAACGTTTTCATTTTATTTTTCTCCGCTATCTGTTGTGCCTATCTTAACCATTACAACTGTTTTTCTCAATTGCGGCTATTACGTGATTAAAACGCAGCCTAAGGCGGTTTTCAAAATTACCCAAAAAAAACCAAATAAGAACTGCAAATATAGGACGTACGATTAAAAATTAGTCAAAATCGAGTTAAAAAAAACCAAAAACAATTATCCTTGCAACATCAACTAATAAAAAGTAAACTACTGAATCTGATTATTATCAGGGTCGGTG
>JAGLNB010000005.1 GCA_023139715.1 Planctomycetota bacterium
TTGGCTTTATTGAAATGCCTTCAAAGGATGAAGCGGAGAAAGCCATCAATGAACTGAATGGCAAGGATTTCAACGGACGCGATTTGACTGTCAACGTAGCAAAACCAAAGAACGACAGTCGTGGTGGCGGCCGAGGTAGAGGCGGCCCAAGCCGGGGTGGCTTTGGTGGTTCAAGCCGAGGCGGTTCAAGTCGAGACGGCGGCAATTCAGGCAATCGTCGCTACTAATAATTAGAACTAACCAATAGCTTAATTCTAATCCCCAGCTTGCTATTTGCAATAGTTGGCAATCCCGGACTTTGGCAATATTATGTATTGCGCTTTGCGATTCTACATTGTTTACAACTGCTGCTTTATGTAATACCATATCGGCCATGGCTATTAACTTTCAAAAATTCAGGCCAGCTCTGATTTTAATTGCGCTCTCTGCTGTAATCTGCATTATGCGTTATCAAACTTATGATGAGCCGTTTGAACGCGACATCGCCAGCCATTCGGTAATTGGCCAGGAACTTTTGAACGGCCGCCAACTCTACTCGGATTTATGGGACAGCAAGCCGCCGGCCATATTTGTTACTTACGCCATTTTCAATTTAATCTTTGGAATGGGTCCGCTTGCCATATATTTTCTCGGTATTACCGCTGCGATTGTAACTTTGCTCGGCGTTTACAAAGCCGGCTGCCAAGTGGCAAACCCATCTGGCGGAATCTGGGCTGCGATTTTCTGGACAATAATTTGCAGCGACCTCTGGCTGTGGGCAAATCAACCAAACATTGAGGTCTGCATAAACGCTGCTCTGATTTGGGCGTTCGTGCTAATCCTGAAATCTTCGATTGAAAAAGTCCAGCTTCTGCGATGGATTTCAATAGGGGCACTTTTTGCAATTGCCACAATTTATAAGCCGGTAGCTATAACATTTGCCGTACTTTTAAGCGTTTCTTATTTTGCGCTCAATTTTTCAAACGCCAGCCGCAGAAAAATATCTTTCCTGCAAATAAGCACAGCTGCTGCAACCGGAGCTGCAATCTGGGGATGTGTTTTCGGCTATTTTGCCATCACAAATAGATTAAGCGTTTTTTACGAAACGGTTTTTTCTTACGGCAGCTATTACACTCAAAGCAGAGGCGGCAATGTCTGGAAAAATATCATAGAGGGTTTCAGTGGAAAAAGATTATTTTGCAGAGCAATGAAATCGATTCCGCCGCTCGCCATTTTAAGTATTGGCGGAGTGTTGGTCGGTTTGTTCACTCGTTCAAAGCGCAACTGGATACTGCTTTTTGCTTTTCTAATTGCAGCACCGCTGGCCATCGCAATTCCCGGCAGATTTTATCCGCATTACTATCAATTGTGGCTATGCCCGATGGTAATAGGCGGCGGCTGGGCAGTTACCGCCTTTGGTTCAAAAAATAAATTCAGTGCAAT
>JAGLNB010000050.1 GCA_023139715.1 Planctomycetota bacterium
GGGGATGGGCTGTAAACCCATTAGCGTAAGCTTACGCAGGTTCGAATCCTGCCCGGCCCACTGTTTCGACAAGTTCGATCTTTGAAAACAATTCAAGTTGACACTTTTTTAGAAAGAAACAAATATGAAAAAAACAGTTCTGGTAAGTATGCTAATCCTGATAGGCATTTGCGGCTCGGCAAGTGCAAAAGAAGACAAGCTCGGCGTTACTTTAGACCTGACATATGTGAGCAAATGGATGAGTAAGGGTGCCCAGTGCTACGGTCAGCAAGGCGGACTTTTTAAGACTATTGATATTGACTTTTACGGTACCGGCATTGGTGTTAAAACAACCCATCGCAATGCCACTGCCGGCGGATATGTTGACAAAGAAAGATTCGACTTCAGGCCTTATTACAAAAATGTACTCTTTGCTGATGAAGCATACGCTACAAACTATAATATCAGCGTAGGATACAAATACTATCCCGGCCTTGCCGCGAGTAAAGCAAACACTACATACGAATGGATATTTGCCTTTTCCTGGCCAAATATTCTGCCGGAAGGATTCGTTCCAGGTTATATTGCTCACTATGAATACCCTGCAAAAAGCGGCTATATCGGCGCTACCGGCTGGGTTCACCGCTTCCTGCTCGGTTACGATATGGAAACAGAGGTATTGCCAAAACCACTGCGTCTGTCATCGGAAATTGCTTATACAGATGGATTGGGCGGCGCATCGCATGACTGGTCTTATGCAACTTTTGGTGCCTCGACAAAATTCGATATTACAGATAATCTTTCCTTCGTTCCCGGACTTTATCATCAAATATCGATGGATGATTCGGTCTGCAAAGGCGATGTAACATACTGCAAGCTGAGTATGAAATATAAATTCTAAAACGGCCAAGCAATTCCATAGAAAGTGAAAACTATGAAAAAAACAGATGTACTGGTAATCGGCGGAAGTGCCGCAGGCATTGTAGCAGCAACAACCGGAAAAGCTAATTATCCAGATAAAGATTTTCTTCTCATCCGCAAAGAGAAACAAGTACTTGTTCCCTGTGGAATTCCATACATATTCGGCTCGCTCGAAAGTAGCGATAAAAATGTTATACCTGATGGGGTTTTGAGCAAAGCGTGTGTAAATCTCAAAATCGGAGAAGCAGTTTCCATAGACCAAAAGAAAAAAATCTGCAAAACAAACGACGACACTGAAATCAGCTTTGAAAAACTTGTGCTGGCAACCGGCTCTATCCCGACAACGCCAAAATGGCTAAAAGGAGCAACGCTTAAAAATGTCTTTACCATCCCAAAGGACAAAGAATATATCGATAACGCAATAAATAAACTCAAAGATTGTAAAAAAATCGTTACTGTCGGCGGCGGCTTTATAGGCGTTGAAATATCAGATGAGCTAAACAAAAGAAACAAAGATGTAACCATCGCTGAGATGCTGCCGCACATATTAACACTCGCCTTTGATGAAGAGTTGGCCGTCAAGGCAGAAGAAATCCTTCAATCAAGAGGAGTAAAAATAAAAACAGGCCAGGGAGTAAAGGAAATACTGGGAAATGAAGAAGTTACCGCTGTTCTATTAAATAACGGCGAAAAAATAGAAGCTGATGCAGTAATTTTGTCTATGGGTTACCGTCCAAACACAGTTCTTGCGGAAAAATCAGGAATAAAAATCAACGAAAAGGGCTTCGTTCGCGTAGATGAATATATGAGGACAGAGGATGCGGACATCTTCGCTG
>JAGLNB010000051.1 GCA_023139715.1 Planctomycetota bacterium
ATATTGTTGATTGCGATGAAAATAATAATGTTGCTGCTGCCGAAAAAAAACAATTGCTCGACTGCAAAAACTCTATTTTTGTGACGGAAGATGATAGCCACTTAATCGCAGCTATTGGGCTTGACGATATGATTGTAGTCCATAGTCCAGATGCTACGCTGATATGCCGTAGAAATCAATCGCATCGATTGAAGGAATTACTCGACCAGATAAAAGAACAAGGCAAAGAAAGTTTTCTATAGAAATTACGCCATCATATGAGATATTTAGCGATAGATTACGGCAATAGGCGAACCGGACTTGCAATATGCGATGCCGAGGAGATTATTGCTTCACCGTTGGCTGTGCTGCAAAGCCAGAAAAATCTGCTTGAAAAAATAATTGATGTTGTAAAATCTGAAAATGTTGAAGCGGTTGTGATGGGTCTGCCATTTAATATGGATGGCTCTGAAGGTTTTCAGGCAAAAATCGTTTTGAAATTTGCCAAACAATTAGAAAGTCATCTCCAAATCCCAATCCATTTTCAGGATGAAAGGTTGAGTACTTTTGCAGCGAGAGAAAAAATGGTCGAGGGTGATTATACGAGAAACAAAAAGAAAAAACGCCTTGATGCTGTAGCCGCTGCGCAAATACTTGAAGAATTTCTCGAACAAAAAAAACAACAATGAAAACACAAACAAAAAAAGTCCTGATTGCTATTCTATTTGCCATTCTATTTGTTAGTGCCGCAAGAGCAGAGCTGACAAAACAAATCGATACAATTGTAAATCGGCCATCGCAGAAAAAAGTTCAGTTTTCTATCCAGATTGTAAAAGCAGATTCCGGCAAAACCCAATACTGCCATAATGCCAAAACGCCGTTAATCCCAGCTTCAAATATGAAAATAATCACTACCGCAGCAGCACTGAAATATCTCGGCGCAGATTACGAGTATAAAACAAAAATCGGCTTATGCAACGATACGCTTATTGTAACAGCAAGTGGAGACCCGTTGCTCGGTGATAAAGACACAGATGGAAAATATAATCGGCTGAAAAATTGGATATTTGATGATATTTCAAAATCATTAAGGCAAAAAAAACAAACAGATATTAATGATATTATAATCGATAGCAGTGTATTTGATGACCAGCGGGTTCATCCGAGCTGGCCGAAAGACGAGCTGAATCGTTGGTATGCCTGCGAAATCAGCGGCTTAAATTACAATGGGAATTGTATAGAAATAACAACAAAAAATATTAATGGGAAAGTAGCTGTTTTTGTCGAGCCGCAAACGGATTTCGTGAAAATCATTAATCAAATCAGGCCAATGCAAAATGGTAAAGGGGCGGTTGGGGCATACAGAAACAGCCAGCCCAATAAAATTACGCTGAAAGGGAAATGTAAAAAACAGCAGGGGCCGTTTGCCGTTGCGATTGAAAGACCATCTGCATTTTTCGGTTTTTTGCTCGCAGAATATTTGGCAAAGGAAGGGATAGCTATAAAAGGCCGGCTTATAGAAAAACCAGTTGAAAATTGCAATATAAAACCGCTGACTGAATATAGAACTCCAATAGCCGATTGCCTGAATCGCTGCAATAAAGACAGTTTGGGGCTGGCTGCAGAGGCATTGTTGAAAACCACCGCTGCTAATTCCAATACAGATAAGAAAAAAGGTGGTTGGGAAAAAGGCAGCCAAGTCATTTCACAATATTTATTAAATCTTGGTATAGAAAAAGGCGAATTTTATATTGATGATGGAAGTGGATTTAGCAGGAAAAATAAACTAACAGCAAATGCAATAGCAAAAGTTTTATTGGATGTTTATAAAAACAGAGATTGGCAATTATATAAAAATTCTCTTGCTGTAGCTGGTGTTAACGGAACGATTAAAAAATATTTTAAGGAAGAAAAATATAAAAGCAAGATATTCGCCAAAACCGGATACATTAATGGCGTGAAATCTCTTTCAGGTGTATGCACAACTACGAAAGGTGATTACATATTTTCCATCATAACCAACAACGCTAACTGGCAGACACGAAAAGCAATCAACGACATAGCAAAAGCTATTGTTGATAACAATAGATAGCTAATATAAAATCTGGTGTCTGGCGACGAGTTACGAACGACAAGCGACGATTTTACCATTCAGCTAAATCGCCGAGCAGTTCCTCGACAAGGTCTTTCATTGTTACTATTCCAGCAGGCCTGTCCTGTCCGGCGTAATTGGTTTTGGTAACCAGAACAAGTTGCTGGTTTTCATTTTTCATAAAATTTGTCGCATCAGTTACGCTTGTTTCTGAAGGAAGTTTTCGGATGGGTTTTATAAATTTGCGTAAATTTTCAAATGGTTCCACTGAAGTTAGCGTTTCGTAAATGTTGACAAAGCCAATTATATTCGTATTGCTGTTTTCATAAACAGGCAAGCGAGTGAAGCTGTGTTTTTCCAGCTTCTTCAATAATTCGTTTCTATCAGAATTTATATCCAGCATTGAAATGTTTTTGATGGGTATCATTACGGATTTTATATGGATATTGGAAATATCTACCAACCTATTTATAATGTCGGTTTGTGTTGTGCTTAAAAGGCCTTCTTCGTAAACTTCCTTCACAATTGCCCTGATATGAATTCTGTTTACATCTATAGCTGCTTGCGAAGCTACAGATGAGCCGGTCAGCGAGGCAAATATGCGGGATAAATATCGAAGAAAAGGAACGATTCCAAGCCAGGTAAAAAGTTTATGAGATGCGAATAAAATCGGCGAAACAAACGGCATAATAAAGTCCGAACGATAAAAGAAAATGTTTTTAGGAATTACCTCTGAAAAAATAAATAATACAGGAGCTGTTATTAATGTTGCAAACAGTTCAGCTGTATGCTCGGTTTGCATGTGTCTTAAAAACATATAAGTTATAATGCTCGTTGCTGCGTAATGCGCAAGATTTGTTCCCAGCAGCATCGAAAGGAGCATTGACGGCTGGTCGCGCAAACTCTTGCTTAAAACGACCGACAAAAAATGTTTCTTTTCTACGCCGATACGTAAACGGAGCCGGCTAAACTGGTACATTCCAGTTTCAGCACCGGAAAAAACAGCGGCAAGAACTACAAACGGTATTACTAAAACTATTAACATCATCTAATTTATGGCTTTTTCAATATTGATTCAAGAGTCATAATAAGAGTTATAATCCGCCTTTTTTGCACACGCTCGACTGTGAATTTTAGATTATTCAAAGATGCGGTATCATTTTTCTGAGGTATTTTGCCGAGAAGAGCTGTTACCAGTCCGCCAATTGTGGCAAAACGGGCATTGGCAATATCGATACCGAAATCCTCAGCCATATCATGGATAGCGAGATTGCCCGACAGTCGATATTTCAAAGGGCCAATCTGCTCAATGAGTTCTGTTTCATTGCCGGCCTCAATCGGGCCAAGCATCTCTTCGGCAATATCCTCAAGGCAAACCGAGCCGGCTATTCCGCCATACTCATCCACAACTATCGCTGTGTCAGTGCCGGTCTTACGGAAAAATTCCAGTAAAGATTCAACTTTTTTTTGCTCTGGAATAAAATTAATTGGCTTGATAAGTTTATCCGGCGGTGATTCGGGCTCAAGTAAAAGCTGACGAAGCCAGAGCATACCAGTTATGTTATCTTTGTTCTGCGAATATACAGGCAGCTTAGTCAGATTATTAGACAACATTATTTCACGTATTTTTTGGATTGGTTCTGTAATATCACAGGCAATCATATCTACACGCGACTTCATTACATGGCGAACTTTTAAAAAACCAAGTTCTACAATTTCACTTAGAAGTTTGTTTTCATCAGCTGTAATTAAGCCGCGTTTTTTTGTCTGTTCAATCAGAAATCGAAATTCTTTGGCACTTATGGCTTTATGGAATTTATCAGCTCCCAGAAACAAACGAAGGATTGGTTCAATCATGAAAAAACGAAAGATGAATAAAATGGGCGTAAAAATTCTAAGGCACAGAAAAGTCGGCATAGCAGCGGTGATACTAAGCGATTTTGAATTTGTGTAGGCAATGGATTTAGGAAGCATCTCGCCGAAAAATATCAGAGCAAAAAAAGTTATAGAAGCACAAATTATCGCTGCACTTGCTCCGAATTGCCTTTCAATACGCAGCGTAAAAGTGCCGGCAATAGCATAAAAAAGAACGTTAACCAGCATATTTCCAAACGAAAGGCAGCTGAGCAGTTTGCCCGGTTCGCTGAGCAATTGTGCGGTGAGCATCTGGAGCTTGTGGCCTGATTTTCGCAAAAGTAAAAGCTGTTTTCTGGAAAGATTAAAAAAAGCGGTTTCAGCCCCTGAAAAAAAAGCTGAGCACACAAGCAATAACAACATAAAAATTACATAGCTGATATTTTGGTAAAAACCGAAACTCATCAGTTATTGCCTGATTGTGCTTTTGGTAAAGTTAATTTGAACACCGTTGATTTGCCCAATTCAGATTGAACATTGATTTGGCCGTGGTGCTCATCCATTATTTTTTTGCAAAAAGCCAAGCCAAGCCCTGAGCCGGATGAGGTTTCTCCTGATTTTTTGGCAGCTTTTTTTGTCGTAAAAAATAAATCGAAAATATTTTCCAAATCAGCTGGCTTAATGCCGCTGCCAGTATCACAAATCTGCAAGCAAACTGAATCGGATTTATCTTCAGCAGAAATTTTCAAAGTCCCGCCGCGAGATAGCATTGCATCACGGGCATTGAGAATCAGATTCATTAGAACCTGCTGAAATTGTATCGGGATAGCCCATACTTCTAAATCATCAGGTATTTGAATTTCTACGCTTATATTGTCTTTGGCAAAATCTCTGCCAAGAGCATTGAAGATTTCCTCAATCAAAATGACTGGGCGGATGTTCTGCTTATCATTTTCCTGGCTGTTTGCAAGAGAGAGCATACTTTCCAGTATTTTTGCAGCACGCTGGCAATTTTTGACCGTTTTTTGCATTGCTTTTTCCGCAATTGGCTTGTCCTGGGGATTGCTAATGGCAAGGGCCGCATAAGTAGCAGGGGCAGTGAGGAGGTTGTTGATTTCGTGGGCTACCATACAAGTAGTAGCTCCGATATTTGCCAATGCCTGGAGCTGGCTGATTTGCAATTTAAGGGTATTATTCCGCAGTTTCTGTGTTGCCAGATTTTTGTGTAAAGAACGGCGTTTTTCAATAATGCTTGTCAACTGTCTGCTCCTCGTATAAAATTCAGCTTGTTAAGATCTATAATTGTTTATATCGACCTTTGATGGGGTTTTTCTTGAACAATGAATGAGTATGGAATTCTCGAGGAGCTTCTTGGGCTGCTTGAGCAAAATGGCGTTACAATTCGCAAAGAACCGCTTGGCGGAAACGGCGGAGGTTTGTGTGCAGTAAAAGAAAAGTCGTTTTTTTTCGTGGATACGCAGGCCTCATCAACGGATATGGCAGTTCTGTGTGCGGAGGCAGTGGCTGAAAAAGTGAATATAGAAAATATCTATATCCTGCCGGAAGTAAGGCAATTTATAGAAAAACATTGTGATATTCAGCAGGAGCAGTGAAAATGGCGGCTGGAAAAGTAGCAATTGTAATCGACCAAATGTATCAGGTTCTCGAAGTATGGTATCCTTACTATAGATTTCGTGAAGCGGGACTCGGGGTTGATTTTGTTGCAGACAAGGCAAAAAAAGAATATAGTTCTAGGGAAGGATACCCGTGCATATCCAATGTGTCGGCTGGTGATGCAAACGTTGATGATTATGATTGCATGGTTGTGCCGGGCGGATTTGCTCCGGATTTTATGCGGCGAAGCGGCGATGTCGTAAAATTTGCCAATGATATGGTAAATGCTGAAAAAATTATAGCGGCTATCTGCCATGGCGGATGGCTTTTGTGCAGTACAAAAATCTTCAAAGGAAAAAAAGCAACCTGCTTTATGGCAATTAAAGATGATATTAAAAATGCCGGAGCCAAATATGTTGATGCGGATTGCGTTGTGGATGAAAATTTGATTACGTCACGCAAGCCGGACGACCTGCCGGTTTTTTGCATGGCAATACTAAGAGCGTTGAGTAAATAGAAACGGGAGTAATTTGTAATGAGTCATTCTAAAAGTGAAGAGTATCAGGATAAAACATCAATAATACTTGTTGTTGATGATAACCAGCAGAATCTTGAATTGCTGCAGGCGTATCTTGAAGATTTGGATTGCGAGACAATAGCTGCTTCTGATGGCCTGGAGGCATTGGAAAAAGTAGCTAAAAAAATGCCTGATTTAATTCTGCTTGATGTGATGATGCCCAAAATGAGCGGCTTTGAAGTATGCAAAAAAATAAAGGGCGACCCCAAAACAAGCCATATCCCAGTTATAATGGTAACAGCATTAAATGAATTCGGCGATATTGAACGCGGCCTGGATTGCGGAACCGATGATTTTCTTACAAAGCCAATAAACAAGCTGGAACTTATTACGAGAGTTAAAACTATGCTTAAGCTAAAGCATTTAACGGATAAGCTTGAACGGACGCTGGCATATTTGAGCGAAATAGAAAAACAAGCCCAAATGGCTAAATCGGATTAGCTAAACAGTTTATAGTTGAAGTTTTGGCTAAAATGTTGTAAAAAAGGCGGATAATTTCTTAGGTGGTTTTGCGATTATGCGTAGCCGAAAAAAAATGGCCTTGTACGAAGTGATTGGTAAGTCTCGTCCTAAGTCGCTTAGTACGCAGCAATTAGAGCCGTTGCATTCTGAGAGATGCTGCCAAAATGAAGCTGGTTTGGATGTTGAGAGTTTGCCTGAATCCGGCTACATAGATGAGGTTAGGTGGTCTAAAAAACCGAAAATGGTGCAGTTTAATGCTGGAAGAATTGAAATATCAATATCTTATCAGCTTGCTATTGCACTAATTCTTGGCGTTGTGTTGTTGCTTTTGGTTGTCTTTCGATTGGGACAGTTGACCCTTTCGGATTCATCAAAGGCGGTAAATTCAACAGTTGAAATAACGAAAAAACTGCCGGAAACAATAATTAATAAGCCGGTGGAAACTCGAGTACAGTTGCCGGATTTGGCAGCGATAGCTCCATTGCCTAAAAAAGTGGAAGTAAAAGCTGCAGTTTCAGGAAATGTGTTAGTTGATGCGAGTAAAAGCAATCGAATTGTGATACAAACTTATCACAATAGAGTTCATCTGGAACCGGTAAAGAAATATTTTGCCGGATTTGGAATAAAAACTGAAATTAAAAAAATAGATAACTGGTATTATCTTATTACTGGTGATAAATATGATAATCCGCAAAGAGCCGGAACTGACGGCTACAGAGCGAGACAGGAAATAATTAAAATTGGTGCAAATTATAAAGCGCCACAGGGATATGAAACATTTGGCAGTAAGCCGTTTAGCGATGCTTACGGCAAAAAATTTGATGATTAGCGTAGTTGCTTAGGAGAAGAATTGAATGTCTATTGACCGTTCATTGAAAGTTAAGGGTGCTCTGAAAAGACATCGAAATGTACTAAATCGTGCTGAGCGAATTGAAAAAATGAAAGACGAAGAGAAATGGTCAGAAGGGGATTCTCTGCTCGGACTGCCAAAAGTTGCTCATCGCAAGGAAATATCCAAACACAAGGAAAAAGCCGCTCCAACTGAAACTGATGAAACGACTGAGTCGGAAGATAAAAAGGAATAATTGTAATTTCTGCTTAAATCTGAGCATGTCTTTTTTGCATACTAATGTGCGGTGCGGTTGTTTTCGATGGGCTATTAGCTAAACTTTTTTGTGATGCCATCGGTCTGGAAGTGTTTGAAGCTAAGTTTACTAAGCGAATGCAGACTGAAGTAATAAAACTTGATTTGACTCAGCCGGATGCGGCCGAAGTTGAAAAAGCTGCTAAATTACTTGATGCCGGCGGACTTGTGGCTTTTCCTACCGAAACTGTTTACGGAATTGCGTGTAGAGCATCAACCGATTCGATTGCCAAACTTGATACTCTCAAAAACAGAGCCAAAGACAAATACTATACACTTCATATCGGTCAAAAAAGTGATGTGGAAAAATATTTGCCCGCCATTGGCTTAAGAGCTAAGAAACTTATTAAAAATGCCTGGCCAGGCCCTTTGACTATAGTTTTTGAGTTGAGCAGCGAGGAAATAAAAAAACAGCAAGGCAAATTTGCTCAAGAAACTTTTGATGTTTTGTATAAAAACAATTCAATTGGTATTCGCTGTCCTGATAATCGGGTAGCTGCAATGCTGTTACAACTGGCTCAAATGCCGGTTGTTGCACCGAGTGCAAATGTTGCAGGTCAAAAGCCGGCTGTTACAGCAGAAGAGGTTCTCGAACAATTTTCGGGTCAAATTGATGCATTATTAGATGCCGGAAAATGTAAATATGAGGAAAATAGTACTGTTGTAAAAATAGGTAAAAAGGGTTTGAATATTTTAAGGCAGGGCGTATATTCGCAATCGCAGCTGGAAACATTATCAACGGTCAAATTTTTGTTTGTTTGCACCGGCAATACCTGTCGCAGCCCAATGGCAGAAGCAATATTTGCAAGATACCTGGCAAAAAAATTGGAATGTGAGGTTGACCAACTCGAAAAAATGGGTTATAAAACGCTCTCTGCCGGCACTATGGGAGTGAGTGGTTTATCTGCAAGCAGGGAAGCAGTTGGCGCTTGCGTGGCCAGAGGAGTCGATATAAGAGGGCATGCGAGTACAGGGCTGTCACGCCAGCTTATAGAGAATAGCGATTTGATATTCGCGATGAGCCGGACGCATAGTAGGCAGGTTGTTGATATGTGTCCTGAAGCGGCAGATAAATGTTTGTTACTGGCTGGAAAGGTAGATGTGGCTGACCCTATTGGTCAGAATCAGCAAGCCTATAATTGCTGTGCTGATTTGATAGAAAAAAATGTAAAGAAAAGGATTGGTGAATTTATAATATGAAGATAGCACTTGGAAGTGACCATCGCGGATTCAAAGCGAAAGAGCAAATTAAAGCAATAATTACTCAATTGGGTCATGAATTTGTTGATGTTGGTACGACTGACGGCAATCCGGTTGATTATCCTGATATGGCTTATCTTGCTGCGACAGCGGTCTCAGAAAAAAAAGTTGACAGAGCTATTTTGGTGTGCGGAACTGGAATTGGAATGTGTATTGCCGCAAACAAAATAAAAGGTGTCAGAGCTGCGCTGTGCCACGATGAATTAAGTGCTCAAACTTCACGTGACCATAATGATTCAAATGTTCTCTGTTTGTCGGGCGACTTGCTTGGAGAGGTTTTGCTAAGAAAAGTAGTTGAGGCTTGGCTAACTACCGAATTCAGCGGCGGAAGGCATCAGAGAAGAGTGAATAAAATAATGGCTATTGAAGATGGCAAAAATCCGCAGGAAGTCAAAAACGGCGGCCAATAATCCCAAAGTAGTTTTGAACTAACAGTGCTCTTCTCTGCTCTTTTTCTGCATTTGCTAATAATCTAATTGTCCCAAATCTTTGCGCCCGTTTTCCACAAAAAAATATCGGTAATTGTATAGATAGCCAAAGACAGAATTCTATTGTATATTATACACAATGAGAATTATAGCTGGTTCAAAACGAGGCATGAAACTTATTAGTCCTAAAACGGATATTTCAAGGCCTATTACCGATAGGGTTAAGGAATCTCTTTTTAGTGTGCTTTATTCATACGATTTGCCAGATGGTAAAATGGTGGCGGATTTATTTTGTGGGGTCGGCTCAAT
>JAGLNB010000052.1 GCA_023139715.1 Planctomycetota bacterium
TGGGCAAAAGTTTGAATAATTTTATTACACTAAAGCAGGCATTTCTTGGTGCCCACGAAAGATTAACCAAAAGTTATGAACCGCTTGCTGTAAGGCAGTTGATTTTGAATAGCCATTACAGAAGTCCGATTGATTTTTCTGATGCAGCTCTTTTTGCAGCGCAAAGTGGCTGTGAAAAGATAACCGAAATAGTCAAAGCTGTCAGAAAAAAAGTAGCTGCTGAAAGTGAAGGTGAGGTTGACAGTGGCGTTGTAAGTCAGTTGGAGCAGCTAAAGGCAAAATTTGAAGAGGCAATGAATGATGATTTGAATACTTCCATTGCATTATCGGTGATGTTTGAACTGGTTCGCCTGGCAAACGGTTTGCTTGAAAAGGGTGATACGAATTCAGCTACTTTTAGTGTGGTAGATGATTTGTTCAGCCGATTGGGTGGCGATTGTCTTGGTATTGTAAAAGATGAATATTCGCAAAGCGGTGTGGCGGATGATGCGATGGTAGATGAATTGGTTGGTATTTTGATTGAGCAAAGAAACATTGCTCGCAAGCAGAAAGATTTTGCAGCTTCCGATACCATTCGTGACAAGTTGGATGAAGCTGGGATTGTTCTTGAAGATAAGGCTGACCAAACTGTCTGGAGGAGTAAATGAAAATTCTC
Source organism: Planctomycetota bacterium (assembly GCA_023139715.1). Lineage (GTDB taxonomy): Bacteria > Planctomycetota > Phycisphaerae > Sedimentisphaerales > Anaerobacaceae > JAGLSG01. The sequence continues at coordinate 656 of JAGLNB010000052.1, forward strand.
GGCATTGACCCGGGTTTGCAGGTTTGTGGATACGGCTGCTTGAAAACAGGCGGTAGTAAAGATAAGCTGGTCGAGGCAGGTGTAATCAGAACTGATGGCAATTTATCGATGGAGTTGCGGCTGAATCAAATCGCTGAAGATTTGGGAGCGATATTACAAAATTTTAAGCCGGATATTGTTGCAGTTGAAGAAATATATTCGCATTATGCTCATCCAAGGACGGCTATATTGATGGGACATGCAAGAGGAGTTATACTGCAAAAATGTGCGGCTAATTCAGTTGAAATTAAAAGTTTTAGTGCAACGCGAATAAAAAAATCGGTAACCGGCAACGGCCGAGCTTCTAAAGGCCAGGTTCAGCGAACGATTCAGCAGATTTTGTCTCTCGCTGATTTGCCTGAACCAAATGACGTTGCTGATGCTATTGCCGCTGCCATTTGCTGTTCAAGTGAAATAAACAATGTTTTGTGTTCCGGGTTGCGGATAACGAATTTATGATAGCAAGGATTGAAGGGAAACTTGTTAAGCTCCAGAGTGATACTGCTCTTGTGCAGGTAGGCTGCGTTGCATACGAAATTATGCTGCCAAGCTACTGCATAAATTCACTGTCTGCTCAAATCGGCTCGCAAATCACGCTTTGCACAATGGAGTATTACGAGGGCACGCCCGGCGGAAGCTCCTTTGTGCCGAGAATGGTCGGTTTTCTAAGCGATGGCGAAAAAGATTTCTTCACTAAATTCATAAGCGTCAAGGGAATCGGCATTAAAAAAGGATTGCGATGCTTGAGTATGCCGATAGCTTCTATTGCGGCTGCGATAGAAAACGGTGATGACAAAATGCTGATGACGCTTAACGGCGTGGGCAAGAGAATGACTCAGCAGATTATAGCTGAATTGAAGGGTAAATTACAAATCTTTGCAATTGGAGCTGAATCGGCAGGAACAACTGAAGCAAAATTAAAAACATTCCAGATTGAAACGCTGGAAATTCTGATTGCCTGGGGCGAAAAGAGAAATGAAGCAATTGAAATGATTGAACTTGCCTGCAAAAGGCATCCACAGGCAAAATCAGCTGAGGAGCTTGTGCCTTTGGTTTATCGATTAAAGCAGGGCGTAGAAGCATAGAAGCGTAAAACGCAAAGTGAAAAATGTAAAACCAGAGTTTAAAATTTAAAAATTGGGAAAAAATGAGTTTTTAATTTTAAGTTATAGTTTTTAGCTTTAGACTTTAAATTTTTAGTTTTCATATTATGGCTGTAGATAGAATTATAAATAGTGAGTTGCTCAGCGAGCAGGAAGAAAGTTTTAACTTTTCGCTTCGGCCGAAACTTTTGAATGAATGCGTAGGTCAGGAAAGCATTAAGGAAAAACTTTCGATTGCTATTGCAGCGGCTAAGCAGAGAGACGAGCCGCTTGAGCACATATTGTTTTATGGCCCGCCGGGACTTGGTAAAACTACGCTCGCAAATGTCGTCGCAAATGAAATGGGAGCTTCCGTTCGCTGTTCTTCGGGGCCGGCCATGGTAAAGCAGGGCGATGTAATGGGGCTTTTAAGCAATGTAAATACAGGTGATGTACTTTTTATTGATGAGATTCACCGGCTGAGTACAGCGGTTGAGGAATTTATTTATCCTGCAATGGAGGATTTCAAAGTAGATTTTACTGTTGATAGTGGTCTGCATGCTAAAACGATAAATTTTCCGTTAAAACGTTTCACTTTAATTGGGGCTACAACGCGAGCCGGACTTTTGAGTTCGCCGCTTCGCAGCCGATTTGGGATGTTGTATCATCTTGATTTTTACAGCAGTGAAGAATTGACAGCAATTCTGGTTCGTTCCGCTAAATTGCTTGGCTTAAAATATGAGCCGTCAACTCTGGAAATGATTGCTGCTCGTTCACGCGGCACGCCCCGTGTGGCGAATCGGCTATTGAAACGCGTTCGTGATTATGCACAGGTAAAAGGTTCAGGATTACTTAGTTCCAAAATCGTTTCAAGCTCGCTTGAGATGGAGAGAATAGATGCACTGGGACTTGATGATTTGGACAGGTCTTTTCTGCGTGCCCTGGCTAATGTTTATGAGGGTGGCCCGGCTGGAATTGATGCTATTGCAGCTACACTTGGCGAAGAGCGGGATACACTCGAAGATGTTGTCGAGCCGTATCTTTTGCAGATAGGATTTTTGCGGCGAACCAATCGCGGCAGAGAAATCACACAAGCGGCCTGTAAGCATCTTGGCTTGAAATATCACACAAAGAAAAATACTATTGACCAGTAGCAAACCATAATTGTTAAAGCAGGAGCTTTTCGGCTTGCACGGCGCAAAGGCGGAAATCATCGGCTGATATTGTTACTGTTTGCCATTTCGGGCTGCGAATCTTCATAAACTCACAATAACGCTCCAAATCAACGCAAAAGAATATGTATTTGCCATCATTAAAATCGTAAATTTCCCTGCCGTCAAAATCGACATCGAAATTTTCAATCCTGTAGGCAAAAACAAAAACAGCTTTATGCGTTTGGCCAAGCACCTGCTGCCATTGTTTCAACTGCGAAATGTCATTAGTTGTCAGCCAGCATTGAAGGCCGGCTAATTTTTCAAAACTTTCCGCTTTGAATTTTCTTCCGCGAACAGCTGCAATTATTGTTTGTCCGCTATGAGGATATAATAAATAATCAAAGCTCTTAATATTCAAATTACCAAAAGCTGTTTTTTTATCTTTGTCCGGCGAGATGTGCTTAATGCGATTATCGACCAGCCAGCTTTCGAATGCCTGTTTGTAATGATTGGCAGGGGAGTTTTTCATATTTTATTTTGATTTGGTTTTAATATCTGAAATGAATTTGTCAAAGTTAGTCAACTCCTGCCGGCCGGTTGACATGTCTTTTACAACAAGCTCATTGTTTTCAAATTCATCGCCGACAATAACACATTTTGCGGCATTCTGATTTGAGGCCTGTTTTAATTGCTTGCTGACATTTGAAAATTTATAGCTGAAATTCGTTATAAAGCCTGCCAATCGTAGTTTGGCGGTTATTTCAACGGCTTTTTGCAGATATTTTTGGTCTGCATACGCAATAAAATAATCTGATTTAGCCAGCGGCAGTTGTTCTGGCAAAATGCCTTTTTCCTCAAGTAATATCGCCAGTACGCAATCACCCATTCCCATTCCGACAGCTGATATTGCCGGGCCTCCGAAATCTTTTAGTAAATTGTCATATCTTCCGCCGCCGCCTATGGCTCGAAGCTCACTTGCTCTATCGTAAATCTCAAAAACCGTTCCAGTGTAATAAGCCAGGCCGCGAATAATGCTAATATCAAATGAACAGAAATCAGCAACTCCCATTACGTTCAACAACTCAAAAAGGGAATTGAGTTCGTTCACAGATTCTTTTGCTGTTTCATTTTGAGCTGCGATAGTTTTGATTTGTTCAATTGATTTGACAGTCATTAATTCGAGTATTTTTTTGTATTGGCTTTTATCAGCAACTTTTTCAGCAAGCAGTTTTTCAAATGTATCTTTTGGTAACTTACTTTGTTTGTCGAGTAGTGCGTACAATGGGTCTAATTCATTTTTTTCAACACCTATCGTTTGCAGAACTGCAGCGAGCATTTTTCTACTGGATATTTTTACTACAATATTATTTTTCGTTAGCCCTATATCTTGAAGGTAATCAATCGCACAAAAAATCACTTCAGCATCTGCAAGTAAATCATCTGAGCCGATTATATCGACGTTCCACTGGAAAAATTCCCGCAGTCGTCCTTTTTGTGGCCGCTCCGCGCGGCATAATCTCGGTACGGAAAACCATTTGATTGGCTTGGGAAGTGAATTGATTTGCTGATTTACCATTCTGGCGAGTGTAGGGGTGATTTCCGGCCGTATTGCCAGCTCTCTGCCGCCTCTGTCGGTTAAAGAAAAGAGCTGCTCGGCAATTTCGTCGCCGCTTTTTACCTGAAACATTTTCAAATATTCAAATATCGGCCCATCATATTCTTCAAAACCATTGCGCAGTGAAATTTTTTTCCAGCCGTCGGTCAGCCAATTGCGGCGAACCATATCCGGCGGATAAAAATCTCTCGTTCCTTTTACAGGTGGTATTTTCATTACTTATTTTTTCTTTCCCGCTCTTTTTTTTGTTGCTTTCTTTTTTTCTTTAACATTGTTATGGAATTTTATCTTTATGTATTCTTCCATTTGTTTGTCACTGGTAAAGTGCAGCTCATAATCATATTCGCCTTCGGCTAAATCACAATCTTTTGTTGTGTAGCTTCTACAAATTTTTGGCCGTTTATCGTATATCTGGCATTTGTAATCTTTTTCAGATAGATGCCTGCATTTGTTTTTTATATTAACATACCAGTCGCCATCCTCCATAAAAACGGTTGTGTCTTTATGGCATAGATACCATCTTATATCATCATAATCTTCTTTATCTTCTGGCGTTTCAATTGGCAGGGCAAAATACCTGCAGCACAGTCCGCTGCATTTGTTGCATAAATTCTTCTTAGCCATTACAGAGTATCCTTACGAATGAGTAATCACAAATTTAAGTATCACAAGCAACGAACTATAAGCTATTGAGTGCTAATCGTCAAGAAATGGTGGCCGGCGAACACTGTTTTCATAGCAGGTCATATAGTCTTTGATTGGATGATACGGAAATGCCATTTTATGAATTTGGTCAAAGACCGTATTAAATGCAAAATTTATTTTGCGGTAGAGCCCGATAAAAATCGTGAAAAAAGAAAAAGAAAAAGCAAATACAAAAAAAAATTAGAAAAGCCGATATTTTATCTATATACACTAAACTCCCCAGATTAACATAGCCGATAATTGGTATTAGTTAATGGATTGATAATTTAGCGGAGATTTGAGTTATGGATACTTTAGTTGAACAGCGTAGAGAGAATAGAACGGATCTTTCATGGCCGGTTAGCGTTTGGCTGCCTGAAGCGAACAGATTTTTTAATGGCAAAAGCTCCAATATAAGCAAGACGGGCGTTTTGTTTACTGTCCCGCTCACTGTGCCTGTTCGTAAGGGCAATATTGTGGAAATAAATTTTCCACGAACTTCGGCTCTCGCTGAGCAAAAAGGTCAATATGCTCGTATAAAAAGCGGTAAAGTCGTGAGAGTTAACCGTGAAAATATGGTAAAGGATGCAAGTATTGGCGTTGCCGTCCAATTTGATTAATTTTTGCATCGTTTTTTACAGACAATTACCGGCGGTTAAAACTGCTGGTTTGACAGGTCGGTTAGAAGGAAATCGCTGATGGCTCGTAACAGCCATCAGCTTTTTTCGTTTGCATAGTGGTCAGACGCTGGCGAGTGGTTACGCTTGACACATATTATTGCACATCGTATTATTTGTAGTACCTAATCGGAAAAGTTATAAAATTTTTGGAGCTACTGAAATGGTCAAGCCGAAAAAAAACTGGGAAAAACACCTTGCTGGGCAGCCCAATGCTCTTGCTGTGGATTTTGTGGAATCGCTTTCCTATGATAAGCGGCTCTACAAATATGATATTGTCGGCTCGATTGCACACGCCCAAATGCTCGCCGAGCAAAAGCTGATTACCAAATCTGAATTCAGTCAGATTAAAAACGGCTTAATTGAAATTGGCGAAAAAATCAGCGACGGCAAATTCAAGTTTGATAAAACCTATGAAGATATTCATATGGCTATTGAAGCGGCACTTGTGGCAAAAATTGGTGATGCGGGAAAAAAACTGCATACCGGAAGAAGCCGTAATGACCAAGTGGCTACTGACATTCGGCTTTGGATGCGGGACGAAATAGAAATTCTGCAAACAAAAATAACGCTTTTTCAAAAAGCGTTTGTCAAATTGGCAGACAAATACAATGAAGACTTGATGCCGGGTTACACACATTTTCAGCGGGCTCAGCCAATAGTTATTGCTGCGTATCTGTTAAATTTTGTTGAGCAGTTTGAGCGTGATTTTATTCGGCTTGGAAATTGCAGCGAATTATTAAATGTTTCGCCTCTTGGCTCAGGGGCGATAGCCGGCTCGACTTTGCCATTAAATCGCATTAGCACAGCAAAGCAACTCGGCTTTTCCGCAGTTAGTCGAAACAGTATCGATTCAATTAGTGACAGGGATTTTGCAGCTGAATTTATTTTCGATTGCTCGCTCATCGCAATGCATCTTTCGCGGCTGGCTGAAGACTGGATAGTATATTCTTCGAATGAATTTGGATTTATCAGGATTGATGACAGTTTCTGCACATCTTCGAGTATGATGCCGCAAAAGCGAAACCCGGATATGCTGGAACTGATTCGCGCAAAAACAGGTTCCGTTTACGGCTCGCTGATTGCAATGCTGACTATCTTGAAAGCTCAGCCGACCGGCTATAATCGTGATTTGCAGGAAGACAAAATTCATATTTTCTCAGCTGATGATACGGTGAGTGCTTCACTGGATTTGATTAGAGAAATTGCATTGAATACAAAATTTAATACGAAAAAAATCTCAGCAAATATAAACGCCGGTTTTCTCGATGCAACATCTCTTGCCGAGTATCTGGTCGAAAAAGGTGTTGCTTTTCGTCATGCACATGGAATCGTGGGAGAATTGGTTACGTATTGCGAAAAGCAGAATAAATCGCTTGCCGAACTTAAGCTGGATGAATTCAAAAAGTATTCAACTGCAATAGAAAAAGATGTTTACTCCTGGCTTGGTGCGGAAAATGTTGTAAACAAATATGTCAGCGAAGGGGCAGCTGGTAAAAAACAGGCAAAGGAACAAATCGCATTTTGGAACCAGCAGCTGGCTAAAAGATGAGTGCGAATGAAGATGCAATAACCAATTGGTTTGCCGGCCAGCGTAAATTGGCCAAATCAGATTTCCCAATTGGTATTGGCGATGATATGGCCCAAATCCGCCTCGCCAAAGATACTTCTGTTCTTATTACCACCGATATTTTACTGGAAGGTGTGCATTTTGATTTTGCAACTGCAACTCTGAAACAAATCGGCTACAAAGCAATGGCGGTCAGTATTAGTGATTGTGCGGCAATGGCGACGATTCCTATTGCTGCGGTGGTTTCAGTTGGATTACCAAAAGGTTTTGGTCAAAGGCAATTAAAACAACTGCACGCTGGAATTATATTGGCTGCTGACAAATTCAATTGCAAACTTATCGGGGGCGATATTGCCGGCTGGAAAACGAAAAAACCATTTGTGATAAATGTGGCAATGCTAAGCAAGCCGGCTGCAAACAAGCCGGTAAAACGTTCAGGAGCCAAAGTGGGTGATTGTATTTGTGTAACCGGCTCGCTGGGCGGCTCGGGCGAAAGTCCTGATTACAAACATTTGACATTTGAGCCGAGAGTCAAAGAAGCAATAGAAATTGCAAAAATGGTAACTATCAATGCAATGCTCGATATTAGTGATGGTCTTAGCAGCGATTTGAACAGAATTTGCAGGCAAAGCGGTGTTGGTGCAATTATAAATGCAGAAGATATTCCAATTTCACCGCAGGCGGTTCGACTAAGCTCACCGCAGGCAAAAAAAAACAAAGAGCCGTTAAAAGCAGCGCTTAATGACGGCGAAGATTTTGAATTACTGTTTACCTTATCCACAAAAGATTGCGAAAAATTGTTGAAGAACTGGAACAACAAAACAGCAATTACAAAAATTGGCGAAATTACTAATACAAATAA
>JAGLNB010000053.1 GCA_023139715.1 Planctomycetota bacterium
GCTTGGCAATTTCAAAATGAGCCGGTGCTTCGGTTGCAACAACAACTGCCTCTATGGTTTTGTCATTAAGAACCGTTTGCAAATCGGTAGTTGTTTCAATAAACGGAAAGTTTCTTTTTTGAACAGCCAAAACTTTTTCATTCAAATCACAAACATATTTCAGATTACTTTTTTTTGCCGTTGCGAAATTTCTAACGAGATTTTTGCCCCAATAGCCGGCTCCAACCACCGCGACATTTAATTTTCTATCTTCCATAATTCCTGTTTTATACTATTCGCAATTGAATTTTCCCGTTTGTCCGCGGGTAAGTAACTTAAAAATAATGAGTCATGGTTTTCTTCGCGGACATTTACTACCCTAAAGGGTATATTTATTTGCTCTGTACCAATCTATCGTTTCTTTAAGGCCTTCGTTGAAAGTTGTTTTTGCCTCAAAGCCAAATAATTTTTTGGCTCGTGAAACATCAAGCTGTCTTCTCGGCTGGCCATCTGGCTTGGATTTATCCCAGCGGATTTCACCGCTAAAACCGGTCAATTTTGCGATTTTTTCTGTGAGTTCTTTTATCGTTATTTCAAAACCCGCTCCAATGTTTACCGCCTGGGAATCATTATAATGCTGCGTTGCCAATAAAATCCCTTCAGCTGCATCAGCTGCATAAACGAATTCTCGCGAAGCGCTGCCGGTTCCCCAACACTCAATGTAGTCAGAGCCGGATTCAATTGCGTCAACGCATTTTTTTATCAGAGCCGGTATTACATGACTGCTCGCCGGATTAAAATTATCGCCTGGCCCATAAAGATTGACCGGCAGAAGGAAAATCGAATTAAAGCCGTATTCAGCGCGATACGATTGAGATTGAACGAGCAACATTTTTTTAGCGAGGCCGTAAGGGGCATTTGTTTCTTCCGGGTAGCCGTTCCAGATGTCGTCCTCTTTGAAGGGAATGGGTGTGAATTTTGGATAGGCACAAACGGTTCCAAGAGCAATAAATTTTTCAATATTTCTCAGCCGTCCCTGCTCAATGAGCTGAACGCCCATCATCAGGTTTTTATAGAAGAATTCGCCGGGATGCTCGCGATTAGCTCCGATTCCGCCGACCACCGCTGCGAGGTGAATAACAATATCCGGCTTCATATTGTCGTACATTCGAATAACATCATCCATTTTTACCAAATCATAATCTTCGATTTTGGGAATGAGGATGTTTTCATTTTTGCAGCCGCGTTTTCTAAGCCCTTCTAAAATATAACTGCCCAGAAAGCCGGCCCCGCCTGTTACAACTATTCGCTTGTCCTGAAAAAAACCGTTCACTTCAAATTCCTTTTATTCTGATTTCTGTATTCTATTAATTCCCGTGTTCTTTCAACACCTTTTCATTTTTTGCCAGTTTCATATCTGCATCGGTCATCATCTTTGCAAGCGATTTGAAATCAACTTTCGGCTGCCAATCCAAAACTTTTTTTGCTTTTGTCGCATCGCCGAGCAGAAGGTCAACTTCAGTTGGCCGATAGTATCTTTCATCAATTTCGACGTATTTTTTCCAATCCAAATCAAGGTAGCCGAAAACTTCATCGAGAAATTCTCTAACGGATTGCGTTTGCCCTGTGGCAATTACAAAATCATCCGGTTTATCCTGCTGGAGCATCAGCCACATCGCTTCAACGTAATCGCCGGCAAAGCCCCAGTCGCGTTTTGCATCGAGATTACCGAGATACAATTTTTCCTGCAGGCCAAGTTTGATTCGCGTTGCAGCTCTCGTAATTTTTCTTGTAACGAAAGTTTCGCCTCGTCTCGGTGATTCGTGATTGAATAAAATTCCATTACATGCAAACAAATCGTATGCCTCTCTGTAATTTACTGTCTGCCAAAAACTGTAAACTTTTGCACAGCCATATGGGCTTCGCGGATAGAACGACGTTTTTTCTGTCTGCGGAGTTTCGATAACTTTGCCATACATTTCACTGCTCGAGGCCTGATAAAATTTGGCCGGTTCATCACTGGCCCTAATTGCTTCAAGCAAACGCAGCGTGCCAAGTGCATCAGTATCAGCTGTGTAAATCGGCGTATCAAAACTTACGCGAACGTGGCTTTGTGCGCCGAGATTATAAACTTCGTCCGGCTTGATTTCATTTATAATTACCGAAAGATTACTTCCGTCCGTCAGGTCGCCGTAAACAAGTTTGAGTTTGGGGTTGTTGTGCGGGTCTCTGTAGAGATGGTCGATTCTGCCGGTGTGAAATGATGAGCTTCGCCGGATAATTCCCCAGACGTGATAGCCCTTTTTCAAGAGCAGTTCAGCAAGATAAGAGCCGTCCTGACCGGTAAT
>JAGLNB010000054.1 GCA_023139715.1 Planctomycetota bacterium
TCTGCTTTCTGTTTTTCAATAATCATTTTCAATGTTTCATCGAGCGTTGTTTTCGGCTGCCAGCCAATGGCCTGATTTATTCGTTTCAGAGACGGTTTTCGCCGGAGCATATCTTCCATTTCTCTACCATAGGCCTGCTCGTAAGAGATGAATTTCTTTTTACTTTTGCTTTTGGCAATTTCAATAATTTTATCAGCAAGCTGCTCAATACTAATTTCCTCTGTTGAGCCGATGTTATAAACTTTTCCTGCGGCCTGCGGGCAATTCATCAGCCCGGCGATTGCCTCAACGACATCGCCGACATAGCAAAAGCATCTGCTTTGAGCGCCTGTGCCATATATTTCAATCGGCTCATTTTTTAATGCCGCCTGCACAAATCTTGGCACAACCATTCCGTATCTGCCGGTTTGCCTTGCTCCGATTGTATTAAAAAATCGGCCAATTACCACTGGAAATCCGTATTGTTGATAGAAAGCCAGGCCGAGAAATTCGTCAACAGCTTTGGTGCAGGCATACGACCAGCGTGATACGCTTGTGCTGCCGAGTACGATATTATCATCTTCATCGAAGGGCACGTTTTCATTTTTGCCGTAAATTTCGCTTGTGGATGCGATGAATATCTTCTTTTTGAATTTGTAAGCCGCATTTAAAACCACCGTCGCGCCTTCAATATTGGTTTCTATTGTTCGCACGGGTTCGGCTGCTATCAATTTGACACCAACAGCTGCGGCGAGATGAAAAACGCAATCACATTTTTCGATGAGCTGTTCTGTAAGCTCTGTATTTAGAATATCGCCCTTATTAAAGCTGAATTGGGGATTATCTTTGAAAGTTTCGAGGTTTTCTACTGAACCGGTGCTGAGATTATCAAGAACTGCGACTTCATAGCCGTTTTTGAGCAGATATTCAGCCAGATGTGAACCGATAAACCCTGCTCCGCCAGTGATAAGTGCTTTCATAAGAAGAAGTTTAAAAATTAAAGTGTAAAGTGTAAAATTAAGGAGGTCATCGTGCACAATACGGTGCACAATTCCACAGTTTTGAGTTTTAAACTTTGAGTTTTAATCTTATTTTGACGGACTTCGTCCCCGTCAGCGACAGAAAACTCAAAAGTTAAAATGTAAAGTGCAAAATTAAGGAGGTCATCCCGCACCAAAATTGAAAACCAATTTGGGGCGGGATTCCACAATTTTGACTTTTTAATTTTTAACTTTGAACTTCTCTACTGCCTTTTTGTCCTATAACTTCTCTAAATATCGGCAAATAAAGGACATAGCTTTAGGTGTTTACTCAGCTTTATATGCCGATTTTGCAACAAAAACAATAATTATACGCCATAAAGCGGCTAA
>JAGLNB010000055.1 GCA_023139715.1 Planctomycetota bacterium
GGTCATTAGGCCGATATGCACCTGTGCGCCGTCGTTTTGAATATGTGTATATTTATTTTGCTTTGGTTTTATTGTGTTTTTTTTCTGCTGTTTTTTTTCTCCGTATCCAAACAGCTTTTCCATCTGCTCGCAGACTGCTGCAAAATCGTATTTTCCCGCAACAGCAAAAATTGCCTGTGAAAGCTCGAATTTTTCTTTTATTATTTCGCCGGCTTTTTCAGCGGTCAGTGCATTTAATTCTTCGACATTTCCCAGAGCATTACGGCCGAGCGGGTCAGGATAAAACTCCTCTCGCAGTTTGAGCATAACTTTACTTCTCGGGTCATCGTCAAGAGCGAGCACTCCATCGATTGCCGATTGCCTTGAAAGAGCAAACTGGTCTTTTTTCAGTTGCGGCCTGCAAATAACATCTGCGTATAATTCTATTGCTTTTGCAAGATTGTCAGCGAGAAGTATTGCCCCTGGAATTATGTGCGCACTGCCAACCGAAGTTGCTCTATGCAAACCGAGCGAATCGAGTGCATCGTTTAATTGCCTGCTGTCATTTTTGCCGGCTCCCCTGAAAATCCAGTCAGCAATAATGCTTGAAGCTCCGCCGCATCCGTTTGGCAATTGAGCCGCTCCCGCCGGCAGAAAAATATCAAATGCAACAGACTGCACCTGCTCCATCGGCTCGCCGAGAACAACCATTCCATTTTTCAAGATGTATTTGTCAAATTTTCCCATCATATTTATTGCTACAGGCAGTATATCGTATTTAATTGTGGTTTCCAACAAACAATGAGCAGCGATTTAAGCAACAGCAACTGTTTCCTGGTCTTCATCGATTTGGCTGAATCTGACTCCTATTTTCTTACTTACTCCCGCTGTTTGCATTGTTACTCCAAATAGTGCATCGGCAATACTCATTGTGCGTTTTGAGTGCGTGATTATTATGAACTGCGAATCGGCCTGGAACTCGCGAATGAGCAGATTAAACCTTTCATTATTTGCCTCATCGAGAGCTGCATCAACTTCATCAAGGAAGCAGAACGGCGACGGCTTTGCCTTGAACACAGCAAACAAAAGAGCAAGTGCGGTCATAGTTCTTTCGCCACCACTAAGCAGGGAAATACTTCTCGTTTCTTTTCCTGGCGGGCGAGCTATTATTTCAACACCCGCTTCGAGAATATCATCTGCCTCTTCGAGAATAACATCTGCTTTTCCTCCGCCGAATAGTTTTCTAAACAGCTGCTGGAAGTGGCCTCTGATTTCCTCAAAGGTTTGTGCGAATTTTTCTCTGCTTTGTTTGTTTAGCCGATTGATTAATTGTTGAAGCTGATTTTTGCTTCCTGTCAAATCTTCAACCTGCGTACTCAAAAATTCATGCCGCTGCTCAAGCTGCGTCTGGCTTTCGATTGCGTCAAGATTAACATTGCCGAGCCGCTCAATTTTGGTTTTAAGGTCTGTTATTTCCTCTCGAACCTGGCTCCAGTCAACGTTATTTTCCTGATAATTTTCATAAGATTTCGCAAGGTCGATTTGCAATTCTTCGCTGACTCTTTCAGTTAAGTCCTGAATTTTCACTTCGAGCTGGCTTAGTTCAATTTTCAACTGATTTATATTCTGCTCGATTTCGTTTTGGTGTGTTCTTTTTTGCTCTGCTATTTCTTCTGCCTGTTTTTGTTCTTCTGAGAGATTTTCAATTTTTTCCCGCAGCAGCTGGCCGTTTTTCTGGCAATTTTCTTTTTCCACAAACAGCCCTGAAACATCTGCTTCACATTTCAGGATTCCATCAGCCGCTTTTTCAAGCTGACCAATACAATCTTGGATTTCTTCTTTCGCTGTTTTTTCAGCTATCTGATTTTCCCGCATTTGATTTTGTAAATGTTCGAGCGTTTGTTTTAGCGATTTATCCTGCTCTGCGATTTGGCCGATTGCGACTCTCAAATCGGAAACTTTATCCATCAGTGTGGTACGCTGTTCTTTCTGTTCGCTGCATTTACTCTGCAGCTGAGCGATTCGAGCCGAGCGCTGACTGTTTACAGTTTCGAGCTCCTGCAGTTTTTGTTTTGAATCGTATTCTTTTTTTACCGATTGCTCGATTTGCGATTCAAGCTGGTCGATTTCACTAATGAGCAGCGGCTGTTCCTGCCTTAGCCGTTTTATTTCCTGCTCACAAACCGCTATTTTCGAGCCGACCTGCATTTTTTCTGTGCTGGCCTCGTAAATTGCAGTTCTCAATTCCTTGCACAATTTTTCGAGATGCTCATTTTCCTCAGTGTCGTGTTCAATTTGCGATTCAGCCATAGCTATTTCAGATGTAATGTCGGAAATGCTTTCCTGCAGCTGCCTGACCCTGCTCTTTCTTGAGATTAAGCCGGTCGAGATTCCAAGCTGCCCGACCTTCACCATTGCAGCGGAATTGTAAACCTCGCCTTTGAGCGTTACGAATTCATAATCAGCTCCAAGTTCATCCGAAATTTTCATAGCCGCATCGATTGAATCCACAACAATGGTTTTTCCCAGCAAATGCCAAACGAGCGGAGCATATTCGCTTTTGTATTTTACAAATTCAACGATTCGCCCTTTTACTCCGTCGAATTTTGACAAATCCTTATTGTCTTCAAACGGCTTGATTTTGTCGGCGCAGATGAAATTCACTCTTGCGTTTAGTTTTTCGATTTGGCTTATTTCAGATGTCATTTGATTCGTATCATCAACAATCAGCGCATCTGTTTTTCCTTCCAACACAGCTTCGACGGCATTTGCATATTCAGCGTCAGCGTCAACAACATCAGCAAGCATCGCTTTTACGTATGCAAATTTTCCATCCTGCGATTGCCGGCTTTCCAAAATACTCCTGACTGCATTATTTAATCCTTCTTTTTTCAGTTCCATTTCGGTCAGCAGAGCCATTTCACTGCTAAGTGCGCTTCTCGCTTCTTTGCTGCGTGAAAGTTCGCTATTTCGATTTGCAATTGAGGCATTTATTTCTTCTGACTTTTTATGTTTTGTGTCCAGATTTTCCTGTAGCTGGCCGAGTACTTTTTCAACATCAAGTAAACGATTACTTTGCTGCGTTTTTTCGGTTAGAATTTTTTCGAGCTGCGATTTTGTATCATCTGCTCGACTGGCCAGGCGGTCTTTCTGACTTGAAAGATTTGTTCGGTAAACTGAAATGCTCTGCACTTCGTTGTGCAGTTGAGCGGTCATTCTGACAATATCTATAATTCCAGATTTTTCATCTTCGAGGTCGGCTTCCAATTGCACGCATTCTTTATTTACCATTCGCAGCGTTTGCTGAATTTCGTCAGCCGATTCTTTTTTTTCTGCAAGCTGCCTCTGACAATTCGACTGCTCATTTTCGCAGCGAGCCGCATCTTTTGCTATTACGTTTTTTTGTTCCTGCAGCTGATTGGTTTTGCTCTCAGCTCTTGTGCGATTTAGCCCAAGCTCTTCGATTCTTGTCCGCAGAAATTCGATTTGCTGCAACTGCTGCTCGATTTTTCCCTGCACAGCGACAAGTTGGTTTGAGTTTAAGTTGAATTCTTTTTCCGCTTCGGCCTTTTTTTGGAGCAACTCACTTGCGAGTGCATTATTTTTTGCGGCCTGAGCTGCAATTTCAGCAAAGGAATTTTCAAACGTTTTTAGCTTTCCAGTTTTACTTTCGCTTTGGGTGCGATTTTTTGCATATTCAGTAAGGTAGTAATTTGCCTGCAGTTCTTTCAGCCGCTCGCTGTATTTCAAATAGTTCCTTGCTTTTCCGGCCTGGAGTTTAACGCTTCTTAGATTTTTTTCAACTTCACTGACAATGTCAGCCAGCCGCAAAAGATTCTGCTCGGTTCGGTCGAGTTTTCTAAGAGCTTCGTTTTTATGTGCTTTGTATTTACTTATTCCAGCTGCTTCTTCAAAGATACTTCTTCTGTCTGACTTGGACGCATTTAATAGCTGCTCGACCTGTCCCTGCTCGATGATTGAATACGCTTTTGTACTGACCCCCGTATCCATAAAGAGTTCGCGAATATCTTTTAGACGGCAGGGCTTATTATTGATTAAGCAATCACTTGTTCCGTCTTTTGAGATTCGTCTTGTAATCTGGATTTCATCGGATTCGATTTGCACATTTCCAGCGGTAATTTTTCCGGGATTTGAGAAGAACAAACTAACTTCAGCCGAACCGATTGCTTTTCTGCTGCTGCTTCCACTGAATATCACATCCGTCAGGTGGCCGCTTCGCAAACTTTTCATTCTCTGCTCGCCGAGCACCCACTTAACCGCATCAACGGTATTACTTTTTCCGCAGCCGTTTGGCCCGACTATAGCTGTTATTTGTGAATCGAAATTGAATTCCGTTTTGTCAGCAAAACTTTTAAATCCGTTAAGAACTATTTTTTCAAGTCGCATATATTATATCTCTTTGTAGATGAGTTAGTTTGCAATTAGTAGAAACGTGAAAGCGTGTCCTTCTCCTCATCCACTCATTAAAACCCACGCATTCGGTTATTATCGGCTCACAGCTTGTCATCTCTTGACAATTAAGTCGATTTCAGACAGCGGTCCGAGCTTGAATTCGGCCTGCACGGCACCTTTTTCGCACATTTGCTTCAAAATAGCTATCACATCATCGTAAGTAACGCCCAAACCTCCATTTCCGATTTGTTTTGCTTCGAGAGGTTCCTGGCACAACTTTCTTATAAGGTCGCTGATTTCAAAAGAGCTTTTCGCCTGAGCGACCACATTTTGTTTTGTTGGATGCTTTCTTATAATTGAGATGTAATTTTGACCTTGCGGGGCGTTTATGGTTATATTTCCATCCGGCGATTGCACAAAAACATCATCTCTGCAATAAAGCGGCGCACCAAACAGAACTATCTTTGGCCGCTGACTTCTCGCAGCGAAAATCATTTTATTCCTGCCCGCTGCAACTTGTTCAAGAGAGAAACTCCTCGCTATTACTTCTTCTTTAATAGCAATGTCATTTAGTTTTCGCAGCTGCTCGTAGCCGGCCAGAACCACATTGAAGTTGTCATCATTGAGCAGATTTCTTGCCATCGCAACAGCATCATTTTTCTTCGCTGCCTCACCAATCGCTTCAATTGCTCCCATTCGATACACTGAATTTTTATCAGCTGCGATTTCTCTCAGAGTATCAAGTCCCCTATCATCTCCGAGATTCAGCATACACCTTGCTGCATGAAACCGAATCTGTTCGCTTGACGAATTCAGTAAAGCAGAAAGTTTTTCTGTACTTTTTTTTCCTATCGCTTCAAGTGCCGTTTCGCTTTGTTTTTTATATGGCTCAGTTGCCATTTTCCGAACGAACCAGCTTATTCTTTCCTGCGTTTGCAGCGGCGATTCAGTTAGATAAGTTGCTTTTACAATCTCGATAAACTTTTGTTTTTTTCCTTTATATTTTTGCGGCACTTTCAATTCGATTTGGCTCTCCGAAACTGCATTTGCCATTTCGGTTCCAAAGAGTTCATTGAGGCGATTTCTTATTGCGCTGGATATTTTGAAATTTGGTTTTCTAAGTACGAGTTTTATTTTATATTCTTCGAGCACTCTTGCTCCGCCGAGAATGTATCCGGTTTTTGGATTGACATTTTCCTGGCCGAGTTCATTTATAAAAACAGGGCCAGCTGCATCGGCGAGTATTCTCGTTGTTATTGTAAAAGTTCCAGGCGATTTAAGATTAGCTCCGTAGAGCCATCCGCCTTTTATTGATGTAGTTTGCGTTCCTGAAAGGGCTGTTATTTTAACATCGAATCTCTGATTTTTTTCACCTGTAGTCGGCATTAGCCCCTGAACAATTACGACCGCTGTATTTTTGCTTGTGATGAATTTTTCAATATTCAAATCCTGTTGTTTTGAGAGCAAATATCCCTGTAGATACGCCCTTACCTGCGGCGGGCATTGCCCTGAACCGGTTCCATCGAGACCGCCTACGATGCTATAGCCCTCAACTGGAATTACGGTTGGCGAAAACACTTCGACCAGTGAGCCGATTGTTGTATCTTTGGTTATGTTTGTTTGTGGAATTATGATTTTGACATTTGGCGGCTGTTTTTCAGCGCAGCCAATGCCGAGCAGCCCAATAGCGAGGGTCGCTATTATGTACGCAAATTTTCTCCGCCGTTTATTCATTTTGGACAGTTCTAAAAAGTCTTGAAAACCATCGCTGCGATGCGATTATTGGCAGATATTATGCTTTTAGCCCCTTTTCGTCAAGTTTAATCTGCCTTTACCCCCTTCCAGCATTGACACTCTACCCCCTGCTCGCTAAACTAACGAAGATTGTTACTATATTGAGTAGGGTTATTTCACATGAAAAAATTAAAATCAGAAAAAAAGTCCAAGCCTAAACGCAAGCCGTACTCGGAGGCCAAGAGTGATGAAAGGGTCGAAAGAAACTGGAAAAAAACTCATGGTCTTTTCACTCGTGGAGAATATTCTGTTGCAGTAATACGTTGTGGCACGTGTATAGAACTATCTGTTAATTTCGCAGTACGCCAAGAACTCGTTGTTAAACGTGAGCTACCATTGTCATTCGTAGATAAGTTATTGAAAAATGCAAATGGTCTTCGTAACAAGTACCTCAATATATTCTTACCAATTATGGCAGAACATGAAAAATACTACAAGTTAACTAAACTCTGGAAAAATAATATCATCGCGATTAACAAACAAAGAAATGCAATCGTACATAGCGGAGAATTTAGATCTAATTCGGCAGCACTCAAAGTTATGAAAAAAACATATGAGGCATTAGAAACAATTATAAGTTTCTATGAACATAATTCTGAATTCAAGAGGATTTAGCCAGACTGCGTTGCCAACTCAATCTTAAAAACAACAAATGACAAACAAAAAAATTACTTTAATATTTTCAATAATTCGGGATGGACTTTTTTATTGGCAGCGAGCGCTTCCAACGGCTCGCCATTATAACTTTCCAAATCAAACGGGAAAATTTTCCTGCCGGCAAAATTAGTAACTTTCGCTCCCGCACATTCGGCAATCAAAGCTCCGGCTGCAATATCCCAAATCTTCGGACAAGTGGCAATCGTAGCAGCCAATCCGCCCGAAGCGACATACGCAAGCTGCAATGCAGTACTGCCCATATTTCGACACTTACTAATCTGCATAATTTTGTCAACCCAGCCCGGCACGCCCTTGTCAAAACAGCTGTCCATTCCAACGCCTGCAAACAAACTTAATTTTTCATCACCCGATTCAATCCTGCGGCCGTTTAATTGTGCATCACCGCCAGAAACAGCAGTAAATATAGAATCAGTAGCCGGATTAAAAATCACGCCAACGAGCGGCTCGCCTTTGTAAACCACCGCAATACTCACACAAAAAAACAAAAGCTTATGTGCAAAATTATTTGTGCCGTCGATGGGGTCAATCACCCACCAGAATTTTTCATCGCCGCGCGGCAATTGCTTAAAAAGTTTTCCATCCGCACCTTCTTCGGCAATAAAGCCGTGGTCGGGAAAACGGCTCTTGACCGTATCAATAATAATTTTCTGACACATCACGTCGGCTTGTGTTGCAATTTCATTACCGTTTTTGATTGTGATTTTTACCGAATCAATTTCTTCGATTGCCTTTTGGCCGGCCAGCCGAGCTGCAACAACAGCCGCTTCCAGCATTTCACTTAAATCTCTTTGCTCCAAATCCATTTTTTGCCTTTCATTACCATAGCTTGACACAATTGGTAAACCGCTTTATTGTAATCGGATTATGAATCAAGGCCAACAGCTAAATAATGGTAAGTTTTTTGTGCGAGTGCCAATTCGCCAGCGATTTATTGCAAGCGGAATTTTCATTGCAATAGCAGCTGTATTTGTTTTGTTTTTTTTCGCAGCTGACGGCAAAATCAATTTGGACAAATGGCTGACTCCCTGCGGTTTTAAGCAGAGACACAATCTGCCCTGCCCGACCTGCGGATTTACAGCTGCTGCGCTGGCTTTTGCCAAAGGTGAGATTTTCAAGGCGTTTTACATTCAGCCGGCTGCCGCTTTATTTTATAGTTTCGCTGCAATTGGCGCAATTGGCGCTTTGTTTACAGCTGTTTTCGGATTATACTTAAAATCGCTGAAGCGGCTTTGCGAAAAGGTTAAAACTCGCTATGTAATTATTGCCATTGCAATTATTATCGCCGCCGGTTGGGCAGTAAGTCTGCTTAGGGCAATTAATTTCAATAACGGAAAATTATAATGAAAAAATCACGATATAAAAATCTCAGCTTTTATTTTTGTACTTTTGTTTTGCTGTTTTCAATTTCGCTGCAAACCGGCTGCATTGTGGGAATAATGGGCACTTCCCGCGAAAGTGAAAAAAGCGTCCCTGCTGAATATAATTTAATTGAAAAACTAAGCCCCAAAACCCCGAAAAACAAAAAAAAACCGGAACCAGCCGGGAAAATACTTATCTTAGTAGAGCAGCCGGAAGAACTAAATGCGCAAACGAATCTGCGTTTCTATTTAACCGAAGCTATAAATGCAACACTGGTTTTGAGAGCCGGCATTTTGCCGGAATGCTTGATTAGCTACGACGAAATAGCCGATTTCCGCTCGAACACAGACAATTTTTTATTATTATCACCACAGCAAATTGCAAAAGCCCTCGCAGCTGATGTGGTTTTGCTCGTAGTGCTCGAAGATTACAAACTAAGCAAATTGCCGCAGGAGGAATTTTATAAAGGTTTTCTTTCCACGAAAGCTGTTTTACTGGATGCAGCTAATGGCGAGCAGCTTTGGCCTAAATTGGAAAGGGGCAGGATTATAAAAGTTGGTTTTGAATTTGAGCAAAACGGCAAAGAGCGAACCATTGAACGGCTGGCCACTTCATCGGCGCATTGCATCACGAGATATTTATATGATTGTCCCAAGCCGAGATTCAAAATTTTTGATGATAGAACCGGAGCTGCCTGGCAGAGTTGGGGAGATTAAAGTTCGTATTGCGTGAAGCGTATTGCGTTTTTGGTTAGCCCTGCCATCACTATGGCAGGGTCATTTTGAGGCACTTTTCAATCAAAATCGTCAAAAAAAAATTCGTTTTGGGAAGTGTAAAATCCGAAAATATGGCATTTTTCAGGTTTTTTTTATTCGATTTTTCAGCCGAACCTCATTTTTAGCCCAAAATCAAAGGGGGGTAAATCACTATGCGTAATTTAGATAAAATAGGCAAGAAAAAAACGGTCAAAAAGTGAGCATTTTTTAACGGCCTCTTTTTTTTGAATCAATCTTTTTGGAAAGTTTTTGGAACAGGAATTTAACCACAGATTTCACAGATTAACACGGATTTTTAAAGGAATAGTTGTTTGTTGCTGGCCTTTAATGAGCAATTTTTAGCTTATTAGAAGAATTAATAAAGATTTTTTATGGTTATATTCAATAAATATTCTTGCATCCACTCATCTTAGCCGATACTCTGGATACAAGATAAATTCAAAATAAGGCCTATTTTTGCAGATTTTATGCAAAAATAGATATAAAGATGAGGAACAGTGGGAATGTTAGTAGAATTTAAAGTAGGAAATTATAGATCTTTTCGCGAAGAACAAACCCTTAGTCTTGTTGCAAGCAATGATACAGAATTGCCCGGCAATTGTGTTGACCAAGGTAAATTGCGTCTCTTAAAAACTGTTGGAATCTACGGCCCAAATGCATCGGGTAAAAGCAATCTGATTAATGCATTATCTACAATGCAGGAAATTATTGAAAAACCAGCAAAACCCGGAAAAAAACTACCTGTAACCCCTTTTAAGTTAGATGATAAATATAGCAAAAAGCCAAGTTCTTTTGAGGCTATTTTTTACCACAAAAAAATCCGCTATCAATATGGCTTCACTGCAACCAGTGAACGAATTTATGACGAATGGCTTTATGCATATCCCGAGGGAAGACTAAAAGATATAGCACAAACATGGTTTAAAAGAAAATTCAATAAGAAGACAGGCAAAACTGATTGGAATTTTGGTTCTTATTTAAAGGGAGAAAAAGAAAAGTTAAAAGACAGAGCTATAAATAATGTTTTACTTCTTTCTGTTGGGGCGCAATGGAATAATAAACAGCTAACAATTGTCTATGAGTGGTTTGTCGAGAAGTTACGAGTTATGCCTTCTGATGTTCGCTGGTTACCTGTAACATCTAGAATTCTTACTGATGCAAAAGAAGCAAGTACAGAATTTGGAAAGCATTTAAATGAATGGATCATCGACTTGTTGAAAACTGCAGACCTTGGAATATGCGGGATAGATGCCAAACAGATAAAACCAGAAGACATCCGCTTTCCCGAAGAATTGTCTCCTGAAGATAAAGGGATAATTGTAGAAAGTTTAAAAAAGTCGCCAAAATTTGACATAAAAACTCTTCACCATGATGTCACGGGCAAAAAAGATATTTATTTCCAAATGAAAGATGAATCAGAGGGAACTCAAAGATACTTTGAACTCTTAGGCCCATGCTTAGAAACAATCGCCAAAAGTTTTACCGCAGTCTTTGACGAATTAGAAAGGAGTTTGCACCCGCTTCTCACTCGTAAAATAGTAGAACTTATTCAGAATTCTAATTTTGAAAAAAGTGTTCCACAGTTAATTTTTGCTACACATGACACAACGCTTTTAGATCCAGAGTTGTTTAGACGAGACCAGATATGGTTCACCGAAAAAAATGAAGAGAATGCTACTCAATTATATTCAATGGCTGATTACAAAGAACGGCGACCAAGAAAAAAAGAAGCTATGCAAAAGGGATATCTATCTGGAAGATACGGAGCCGTTCCTATTATTGAGGCATTTGAGCTAAATGGTTAGTAGCAAACAAAGAAGAATAAACGACCTCAAACGTCCAGAAGCGTCCAAAGAACAGCATAAAAATGTTCTTATAGTCACTGAGGGCAAAAAAACAGAGCCAATATACTTCAAGGAGTTAAAGAAAAAGTTAAGATTGAAAATGGTGGATGTTGAAATTGTTGGAGAAGGTGCTACACCGATTACTGTTGTAAATCGAGCAATCAGTTTGAAAAAAGAAAGAGAATTAGTAGCAAAAAATAGCTCAACGAAAACCGAATATGACATTATATACTGTGTAGTTGATGTTGAAGCGCCAACCCCTCATACAGATATTCACAAGGCTATCGATAAAGCTAAGAGTAATGCCCTTGAAATTGTTTTAAGCAATCCTTGTTTTGAGTATTGGTATATATTGCACTTTAAGAAAACTAGTGCCCATTTCAAAAGTAGCAAAAATGTGAATACTCAATTAAAGAAATATTATCCCGCCTACGCTAAAAGTGATACGACAATTTTCAACATTGTTTATCCAAAAACGAATGATGCAATAAAGCATTCTAAAGAGGTCTTGAATGAACATCATAGCAATGCTGCAGACCTAATAAAATGCAATCCATCAACACATGTGCATAAAATAGTCGAATATTTACTGGCTCAAAAGTAGAAAACATAGCTATGCCACAAATAGCAGGGCTAACTAATTACTAACAACTATCAACAGAATTAATCAATGCTGAAAATCGGTAATATAACTCTCGAGGTACCCTTCTTTCAGGCACCGCTGTCTGGATACAGCGATTACGCTATGCGAACAATCGCTCGCGAATTCGGGGCTCCTCTTGTATTCGCCGGCGTAATGCTCGCAAAAAGCGTTGTACATCCGAAAGTCTTTAATAAGCCGGCATTCCAACCAGGCGATGATGAACATCCAATAGGAGCTCAGCTTCTCGGTGAAAATGCCGAAATAATGGCAAAGGCAGCTAAGGTAGTACAAAAGGCGGGCTTCGATTTAATAGACCTTAACTTCGCCTGCCCTGCACCTAAAGTTGTCCGCAGAAAACGAGGCGGATTTCTTCTGAACCAGCCAGATAAAGCAATAGAAATCTACAAAGCAGTAAAAGAATCCGTTGACTGCCCGGTAACAATTAAATTGCGAACGAGCTTCGATAGCAAGTCGTATGATAATTTCTGGAAGCTCTGCTCCGGAGTTGTAGCTGAAAAAGTCGATGCGCTAACTGTGCATCCACGAAGTGTCTGCCAGAGATTTGCCGGCTTGGCAGATTGGCAGTTTCTATCAGAAGTAAAAAAACAATTTCCCAGCACAATAATTTTCGGCAGCGGCGATTTATTTTCCGCAGATACAATTAATAATAATATAAAAAAAACAGGGGTAGATGGCGCGTTAATTGCCCGCGGTGCAATCGGCAATCCATGGATTTTCAGTCAGCTTCGCAAAGGAGATGTTTTTTTGCCGCCAACTCTCGAGCAGCAAGGCCGGGTAATTTTGAAACACTTCTCTCTGGTTTGTAAACTCTACGAACACGAAAAAGCCGTCAGATATTTTCGAAAATTCGCGTCTGCCTATTGCAAACTTCATCCCATGCGCAAAAATGCCCAGAAAGCCACCCTTGCAGCAAAAACAGTTGAAGAATTCCAAGCCGCCATCCAACAATGGTATGGCAATGAAAAACCATAAAAAACAAAACCATGCCATAGTGATGGCGGGAAAAGAATTTAGAATCAGGAATTGAGAATTTAGAAAAACCATCCCGAAGGGATTCCGCAATTCTACACTCTACACTCTTAATTCTACATTATAAAAGATACGCATCACACAATACGCAATACACATCACGCATCATAAAATACCACTCCTTGACAGGAGGGACTCTGTCTGAAACTAAACACACAATATGAAATACGCACGACACAATACTTGGCGAAACGTTTTCTAATAAAGCTTTGGGCGAGAATCCTTATCAAAAACTACCGGAATCGCCTTGCCAGTGGCAGCGTCAACCAAATAAGGAGCTGAACGGTCAGTCTTGATTAAAATCCGTCCATCCTTGGCAGCAGCTATGCCAAAACTGTTCTCGCTCGAACGGACAGTCGCTCCCAAAGCAAATACAAATAAAGAGCCAGCCAGAAAACCAATTACCAGCATTTTTACATCAAATGATTTCATAATAATATTCTCCTTGAAAAAGATTCAGCCAAAATTAAATAACCAAGCCGTATTGTACTAAAGAATGATAACAACTACAAACACCCATTGGATTTGCAAAAAAGTGATTGCCAAGTGGTTGACAAATCAAGCGCCAGCTATCCGTTTAACACCTCACTTTTTCGGCGGCCTCATCTAAAACGCCTGCAAGATTACTCCAGGTAAATCTTTTCATCAATTGTATTACTCGGTCAGCATTTTTGCCCCACAAACAATCCTTTTCTACACGCTCTGATAACATTATTAATCTGTCCGCCAGAGCAGTTACACTGCCATCATAAAAAAATTCTTCTGTCGCTTCTTTTTCGCCGAGCCGGAAAATTTCAGGATATGACAATCGCTCCGGCAAAACAGGATATGCTCCTGCAAGACCGGCTTCAACAGCACTGATGCCAAAAAATTCATGGTCGGCTGTTGAGACAAAAACATCAACAAGCTTCAATGCTCTTTCATATTCAGCCCGGCTCCGCTGATAGCCCCACAGGTCAATATGTTCGGCAAAATATTGTTTGGCCCATTCAAAAACCTCAGGAGCCCCGCGAAACTGCTGCCCTATTACACTAATACGAAAGTTAATCCCTTTGGTTTTTAAAATCTTTAATGCTGCAAAGAAATCATCCGGGTTCTTATCATGTTCCCACCGAGCTGCCCACAATATCCGCAAAGGACCAGCTTGCCTTTTGCCACGGATGTTAGTCTGGCCAACACCAGGCGGATAAATAAGTGCCTTAGCTCTGATGCGTTCAATTGCATCTATCGGCTGGCAGTCCGGCATTTTTTTAAGAAAAGCAGCCAGTGCCCCAAGGAAAGAATCTCTGTGAAATGCAGAATTAAACCACACGCTTTTAGCAGCCAGTGCCGTAGTCATATTCGTCATGACAAACTGGTAATCTCGTTCACTTTCAAAACGAACCGGATAGGTAAGCTGATTCTCGTGAAAATATACAATCGTTGGCAGCTTTTGCACAGCTGGTGGTGCAAGGCCTAAAAACTCCGCCAGATTCAACATATCTGAGCAGAAAATCAAATCCCATTGCTGCCCATTGGCAACGCGTTGGGCGACCTGTTCGGCAAACGTAATAGCTGAATGCCGCATTCGCCATTTCCATTTATAGGCATCCAGCCCAAGCAGCGTCCAGCTATGCCTGCTTGCCGTCGCCCAAGCATCAACAAATACTTTATGACTTCCACCGTAATAAGGTTCAAGTGCCAGGATTTTCATATACTTTTTTGAGGTATTAACTATCAAATATCAGAAACTTATTTATCACTTATTAAAAGCCATGCTTCATATATCTTGATTTTTATGTACTTGTCAAGCGTTAATGAAATCGTGGAAAACATAAAATGTTACTAACACAAAATTGACGCATTTAGCATTTTTGCCGGTTTTGAGTTTCAAAGAGCTTGACAAAATATCCAAGAAGGTGCTATCATTACGCAACTTAGACAGTTTTGGCGGCGTAGCTCAGTTGGTTAGAGCATGGGATTCATAAGCCCAGGGTCGTTGGTTCGAATCCAACCGCCGCTATTAAATATGGTTTCCGCTATGAGCGGATTCAGCAGCTTTGAATTTTTAACTTTAAATTTTCAGCTACCTAAGCCCCCATCGTCTAGCGGCCTAGGACGCCGGGTTCTCAACCCGGTAACAGGGGTTCGACTCCCCTTGGGGGTATCAGATACAAA
>JAGLNB010000056.1 GCA_023139715.1 Planctomycetota bacterium
AAAGGCGAATACTTGTTGCAATGAATGACCTGAGTCTCGGACCGCGTAGCAAGCATCGTAAGTGCGCTAAAATCGTCGGTGACACGGGTGGTAATTACCATCCTCACGGCGACCAGGCAACTTATGGCACGCTTGTGCGGCTCGGCCAGCAATGGAATATGCGATACCAGATGGTTGACCCGCAGGGCAACTTTGGAAGTATTGATTCCGACCCGCCGGCTGCTATGCGATACACCGAAGCGAGAATGGCTGCGCCGGCTATGGAAATGATGTCTGATATTAAATATGACACCGTTGATTTTGTGCCGAACTATGATGAAACCCGCGAGGAGCCGACAGTACTTCCGGCTAAATTTCCAAACCTGCTGGTGAACGGCTCAACTGGTATTGCAGTTGGAATGGCTACGAATATTCCGCCACATAATCTTGGCGAAGTTTGCGACGCATTGCTGCTGGTTATAGAAGAGCCGGATTGTGGATTCAAAGATATTATCAAATGCCTGCCTGGGCCTGATTTTCCAACAGGTGGAATGATTTGCGGCAGAAAAGGAATTAAAGATGCTTACACAACAGGAAAAGGCCATCTGACTGTTAGAGCCAAAGCAGCTATTGAAACAAACAAAAAAGGCAGAGAAAAAATCGTAATAACTGAAATTCCTTATATGGTTGTTAAAACCACAATCGTAGCAAAAATTGCTGCTTGTGTGCAGAATGGCTCCGTTGCGGAAATTTCGGATGTGAGAGATGAGTCCGACCGGCACGGCCTGCGAATAGTTGTGGATTTGAAGAGAGATGCCGATGGCGAAGTTGTCTTAAATAAGCTCTATCGTTATACTTTATTGCAGACGACATTTGCGATTGCAAATATAGCTCTTGTTAATAATCGGCCGGAAACGCTCAACATTAAGCAGATGCTTGAATATTTTATTGAGCATAGAAAAATTGTCATCCGAAGACGAAGCAAGTTTATGCTGAGCAAATGCAGAAACAGGTCTCACATTCTTGAAGGCCTGATTCTCGCTGTTGGTGATATTGATGAAATTATTGAAATTATAAAAAAATCTCCAGATGCTCCAACGGCTAAAATCAACCTGATGAAAAAAGCATTGCGGTTGGTTACTTCGGCTACGCTGAAAAAAATTCTGCCTGACTCTTTTATTAAAGAGAAAAGTAAAACCAATCAATTCCTGACAGGCCCGCAAACCGATGCTATTTTGACAATGCAGCTGCAGCGGCTGACCGGGCTTGAAATGGAAAAACTTGCTAAAGAATTTGCCGACCTCGCCGAGCAGATAGGTGGCTACGAGGCAATCCTTGCTAATGAGCAGGTTCTGATGGATATTATTCGTGAAGATATTCATGAAATAAAAGAAAAATATGCTGACAAAAGACGAACCAAAATTGTTGCTGGCATTGAAAACTTCGACATAGAAGATTTAATCGCTGACGAAGAGGTAATTGTTACGGTGAGCCATGACGGATACGTTAAAAGAATGCCGATGGATACTTATCGTAAACAGGCAAGAGGCGGCAGGGGAATCAT
>JAGLNB010000057.1 GCA_023139715.1 Planctomycetota bacterium
ACGCACGATTATCTGCTGGTTTTCACTAACAGAGGCAAGTGCTACTGGCTGAAGGTTTATGATGTCCCGAGTATGTCTCGCCAGAGTAAGGGAAGAAATATAGCTAATCTTCTAAAGCTCGGCGACCAGACAATAGCATCCATAATTAATGTTAGAAGTTTTGAAGACGATGAAAATGCGGATGAAGCGGAGCATCGTCAGCTTATTATGGCAACGAAAAACGGCTTAGTGAAAAAGACAAAACTTTCGGCGTACAGCCATCCGAGAAATAACGGCGTAATCGCAATAAAACTTGACTCCAATGATGCCTTGATTGGAGTCGCATTGACAACCGGTAGTAATCATGTGATTCTTGGCACACGCAACGGAATGGCGATACGCTTTGATGAAAAACAGGTGCGTTCAATGGGCAGAGTTTCAAGAGGCGTAATAGGAATAAAATTGCGCAATAAAGATTCTGTAATCGATATGGTAATCAATGAAGAAAAGGCATCTCTGCTTACCGTTTGTGAAAAGGGCTATGGCAAAAGGACAGTGCTTGATAATTATCGTGTGCAAAGCCGTGGCGGCTTAGGGCTTATAAATATAAAAACACCTGAGCGAAATGGTAAAGTAGTTGCGCTAAAAGCTATTCAGTCCAACGATGATTTGATGATGATAACTGCAAGCGGAATAATTATTCGTACCGGCCTTGACCAGATCCGCTCTATCGGCAGAAATACGCAGGGCGTGCGTTTGATTAAAATGAAAGCTGATGATAAACTCGTTGCAGCTGCTAAAATAATGGCTGAAAGTGCAGATAGTCCAAAAGAAAAACCAGACAAAGAAAAAAACGGACAATAAACGAAGACGAATCGACTTTTATACCGTTTGCAATTGAGTTTTTCCGTTTGTCCGCGGGTAAGTAACTTAAAAAATAATGAGTTATGGTTTTTTTCGCGGACATTTACTACCCTGAAGGGTATAAATATGCATGAGCCAATTTATGTAATAGCCGGCAAGCAGGAAGCTCTCGTTAATAGTCAGTGCGAAGAATTGCTCAATAAACTAATCGAGCCGCAGCAAAGAGCTTTTGCATTGTTCAACGCAGACGCAAAGCAATGCATCGCATCAGGGGTTTTTGACGAATTGCGAACTCTGCCATTTTTGAGCGAACGAAGAGTTGTCCTTATAAAAAAAGCTGATGATTTTATTAAAGACAACCGTTCGCTGCTTGAAAATTATTTTGATAATCCCTGCCCAACTGGAATTCTTGTAATGACTGTTGGCAGTTGGCCGAGCCAGACAAAACTGGCAAAAAAATT
>JAGLNB010000058.1 GCA_023139715.1 Planctomycetota bacterium
TTTAAATTTTTGGCCTGCCGATACAATAATATTCAAATCCCAGATTTTTCATATCCGCAGGGTCATAGAGATTGCGGCCATCAAATATTACGTGCTTGTTGAGCTTTTCTTTTATCAAATCAAAATCAGGCGTTCTGAATTGCTGCCATTCTGTAAATATAACCAGAGCATCTGCACCTTCAAGTGTTTCATAATTGCTACTACTTATTTGTATATCGCTTCCCAATACCTGCTTTGCGTTTTTGGCAGCTTCCGGATCAAATGCCTTTATTTTTATTCCGGCATTTATGAATTTCTTTATGCACCATATCGCTGGAGATTTGCGTACGTCGTCTGTTTTTGCCTTAAACGCCAACCCCCAAACAGCGAGCGTAGTTTCTTTCTCTTTGTTTTTGAAATAGTTTAATATCTTATTTGCAAAGTTGTTATGCTGGTTGTAATTTGCCTGCTGAACAGTTTCGACAATTGTCATTGGGTAGTTTTTTTCTCTACCCATATAAATCATCGCATTGACATCTTTCGGAAAGCAGCTTCCGCCATATCCTACACCGGCAAAAAGAAAACTGTTTCCGATGCGCGGATCCGAGCCAATACCTGCTCGCACATGTTCAATATCCGCTCCGACTTTATCGCACAGGCCGGACAGCTCATTCATAAATGAAATTCTCGTTGCCAGCATCGTATTAGCCGCATATTTAATCATTTCGGCACTTGCCGGGTCGGTAAAAATTATCCTGCTGTTTTTGCGCATAAAAGGCATATAGAGTTGTTTCATTATATTGCGTACATCAGTATTATTTGTTCCTACGATAATCCTGTCCGGCTTGGCAAAATCTTCAATCGCCGAGCCTTCTTTCAAAAATTCAGGATTGCTCACATAATCAAACGGTATATCTGTTTTACTTTTTATTAAGTCGCTTACTTTCTGATACGTGCCAACTGGTGTGGTACTTTTTGTGATTATGATTTTGTAGTCAGTCATATATTCAGCTATTTTACTACTCACCTCGAGTATTGCTGAAATATCAGCTGAGCCGTCTTCGCTGCTTGGAGTTCCTACGCCGAGAAAAATTAGTTGTGAGTTATCAACGGCATATTTCAGGTCAGTTGTAAATATAAGCCGGCCAGCTTTTTCATTGCTCCCAATCATCTCGGTTAAGCCCGGCTCGTATATTGGGATAATACCGTTTTTAAGGTCTTCGATTTTCTTTTTGTTATTGTCAACACAAATAACATGATTGCCGTTTTCGGCGAGACAGCCGGCAGCAACCAGGCCAACATAACCGATTCCCACAACAGATATTTTCATAACAGTATAACCCTAAAAATTTAATTTATTTTCTTCAAAATTGTTTCAGCTACAAAATCCTTCATTTCATCGGTCAGTTCAGGATATATCGGCAAGGCCATAACTTCTTTTGCCGCTTTTTCTGATTCAGGAAAATCGCCCTGCTTATAGCCGAGCGATGCAAAACATTCCTGCAAGTGCATTGTTACGGGATAATATATTTCGCAGCCGATATTTTTACTTTGAAGATGAGCAACCACCTCATCACGTTTTGCAACTCTCACAATATACTGATTATAGATACTCACACAATCGGGACTTATGTATGGCGTTTTAACAACTGTTCCTTCAAACTTTTTGTCGTAATAAGCTGCGTTTTTACGGCGCGCCGCTGACCAATCGTCAAGATGCGGCAGCTTGACCAAAAGTGCCGCTGCCTGAATTGGGTCAAGCCGAAAATTTCCGCCGACATATTTGTGATAGTATTTCGGCTGGCTTCCGTGATTTCGCATAATCAAAAGCCGCTCATAAAGTTCTTCATC
>JAGLNB010000059.1 GCA_023139715.1 Planctomycetota bacterium
CCGGCCGTTCCGCAGCTTCCGGCTTTTTTGCCTTTGTAGGTACTGCTAATCGATTGCGCCGCATCTTCAATTACAGCGAGATTATGTTTTTTTGCAATTGCCATAATCGCATCCATATCCGCCATCTGGCCGTAAAGATGAACCGGCAGAATCGCTTTGGTTTTTTCGGTAACAGCCGCTTCGATAAGCTGCGGATTAATGTTGTATGTTTTGGGGTCAATATCTACAAAGACTGGCTTTGCCCCTGTTCTGGCGATGCAACCAACCGTTGCAAAAAAAGTAAACGGCGTAGTAATAACTTCATCACCTTCGCCAATATCCAGACTCATCAAACTATTTAGAATAGCATCTGTTCCGCTGGAAGCGCCCACTGCAAATTTGCAATCACTTACTTCTGCTACCTTTTGCTCAAGCTCGGTAATTTTTGGCCCACCTATACATCGCTGTGATTCGAGTACCTCTGAAACAGCTGCCAAAACCTCATCCCTGATTGTTGCGTATTGTGCTTTCAAATCCAACAGTGGAACCTGCATTGATTTTACTCTCCTCTCAAAATTTTTATTTGCTGTTTGTGATTAAATGTGTTTTTACGATTGCTTGAAATTATCATAAGGTATTTTGCCGATAGCTTTTTCAGCTGGCAAAGATTCTTCTTCGTCAATGTCAAGACACTTTAATGCGCCCGGCTTGATTTCTTTATAGCGATAGCCGCTTTCAGCGCAAATCATTACGCCCTCTTTATCCGGCTTGGAAAGACGTATACCGTGCCTGCTCATCCAGCCGACTTGCTTTGCTGCAACGCCGGCCATCAATGCGTAATCCGGAACATCTTTAGCTACGACGGCACCAGCAGCAATAAAGCTGTAACGACCAAGTTCTATTCCGCAGACAATCGTTGCATTTGCGCCGACAGTTGCTCCTCTGCGAAAAATAGTTTTTTCATAAAGCGAGTGGCGAACGACCTGCGAACGCGGATTTGTAACATTTGTCAAAACGCACGACGGCCCGAGAAAAACATCATCTTCAATTATTGTTCCTGTAT
>JAGLNB010000006.1 GCA_023139715.1 Planctomycetota bacterium
CAGAATGAAACGCTTTATGTTTGGGGAATAAATCCTGAGATTTATTTCTGGACGAGGCGCCGACCGCCGACCGGAGTCATTTGGTCAACCGATTTAATCCAAGGGCCGCTGGCCGAAGAACATACAAAAAGAGTGATTGAAGACCTTGAAAAATCAAAACCGAAAATGATTGCCTTTAATATGCTTCATGTGAATACACCGAGAAATCATCCGGTGATGCAGTGGATTGTGAAAAACTATCAGCCGCTCGCCGGAAAAAGCGACTGGGGAATATTATATCAAAGACCGTTCTTTAAAATTCTCGTGCGAAAACCAAATCCTTAAAAATCCGTCAAAAAAATAAACATCAGGACATAACTATGAATAATCCAAAAGAGCTAAATCAAAAAACAAACAATTATTTCTGGGCATTTGCCGGCTTACTTTGCATATTGCTCATATCCATAATGGCACGCAGTATCGATAGGCCTTTCATAGGGCTACACAGTTGGGCACGGGCTGGAGATGCGTGGAGGGCAAGAGCTTTTCTCAATTATGATTTGGAATACACAAAAGGGTTCTCTGTTTGGGCAGTTGGCAATCCACCAACTGAAAATTCTAATCGCTCACTCGACCATCCTCAATTTGGGTTGTTTACACCTGCTCTGGATATGGTAGTTTTTGGTTGCAATGTACGAGCAACGCGAATAGGAAGAATTATACGAGTAGTATTTACCCTTTTAATGTTCCTTGTTATCGTGCGAAGATTAACGGACGATAAAACCGCACTTCTGGCTGGGTTATTTTTCGTGATTTTGCCATTAACCAGCTACTTTGGAGTTCGGGCATGGATGACTCCAATGGCTTTTGTTGCCATTTGGTCATATCTTACGATTATAGGCGAATTCAAAAACAAGCCTCCTGTAAAAAAAATCCACCAACTGATATTGGCTCTTTCGTTGTTTTTAATAATACAACTCAGTTGGGAAGGATTTTTCTATGCCATGGCTATCGGAATTCATTATGTTTTCCGATGTTTGCATAAAAAACAATTTCCCCAAAAATCTCTGCTCGCAATACTAATCATAGCTCCATTTTCAAGTATGGCTTTGAACTTCATAATAATGGCAGCAGGTTTTGACTGGAACTGGCAAAAAATAGTTGAATTATACCAATGGCGTTCAGGTGGCGCAGAAATGGAAGTTCATAACTGGAGCAGATGGTTTGCTCGGCTTTGGGAGCATTCCGTCAACAATTTCACCATACCGGTTTTAATAATAACATTTATATATTTCACCTTAGGGCAATTGATTATATTTGTGAATCGGACGAATGATTCTCTCAAACATTTATCATGCAGACAATTTCCACAGTTCTGGTTCTTCCTGATGCCAGGTATATTTCAGATATTTTTACTTAAAGGAGCTCTTTGGTGGCACCAGTACTGGGAAACACCGCTTATGCCTTTTGTTGCAATAGCCACAGCTCTACCCATAATGCTAATGACGGATATATTAAACAAAATATCCACAAAGACAGCTAAGGCCGCATTTGTGCTGGCCATTGGTGTATTATTCATCTTCTGCGTTAGAGGCACTAACTATTATTATGATAGAATAGATTTCCCGATGAAAAAAGTTGAGTTATTCAAAATGCTGAATAGCCAAATTCCGCCGGATAAACAGCTCTTGAGTTTCGAGAGTTTCATCAGGACTCAAAACAAAGTTAAAGGACCGCACTATCGACCTGAAATAGCATGGTATCTCGACAGAGATATTACTGTTGCGCAATCCGTAGAGGCCATAAAGCAAAAAGCAAAAACCGGCAAATATCCTTATTACCTGATGCCGCTAACACGCTACGACAGGCAAATGTCCGCATACTTATCGAAACTTAGCTCAGAATTAAGAAAGTCATACAACGCTACATACATAGACTCAGAACCATCAAGTCCAGGAAAAGTCGGGATGCCTTCATATATGGTATTTAATCTTAAAGAAAGAAAAATAAAATAAGACAAGTGAAAACTATGAAACAAAATAAGGTTAACATTTCAAGTAATAACTATGGTTCTGTATTCGCGGATAAACTCGTATTGCTTGATTACGTTGCAATTCCAGCAGTAATTGTCGCAATAGCGATATGGGTATTTCAATATCTTGGCACCTCGATTGAATGGGATGATTTATTTTACTGGTCTGTTGCGCACTGCCCCACAAAGCAAAGCTGGATAATGAATCGCTATGGACATATTTATTTAGTCAAACTTTTTCTCGGATTAAGCGGCGATGCTTTTATCGGTGCAAAAATTTACTGGAGTACTATGTTTTTCGGCACAATCTTGATGATATATTATTGTGCAAAAAAACTTGCGGCAGATTTTTGTCGACTTATAGGAATAATCGCAGTTTTATTTTTCTGGACGTATTGGATGTTCGTTCATTATGCCGCTAATACATTTTCAGATTTTTCGGTAATGTTTCTGCTCGCACTGGCTGGCTTTATTTACTTAACATTTTTTGTTGAACAAAAATGGCAAAATTACAAACATATAACAATAACTGTTCTCGGATTTCTTTTTTTCTGGGCGATAAAATCCAAAGAAACCGGAATATGCATGGCTGTATTCCTATTCGCACTCGGCAGAGACTGGCAAACTTTCAAATGGACATTAAAGCAGTTTTTATATGAATTGAGATGGTTTATTTTAGGCGTAGCTGCCGGCTGCTTGCTTTTGATGATGTTCGATTGGTTCTTTCTTGGCGATGGTTTTTTTTCCTTAAGACCTTCAACCATTAAAGGGTTATTCGATTTCAACTTCCGGCCGTATTCTCACGACAAGAAAAGCAGCAGTTGGTATGCTATTTTCGCACAAAGCTCACTCGTTGTACCTTTTATTTTTTATCTTATCAGCGGTTCTGACTTTGGCAAAAATAATAAAATTAAAGTCACACCGGTTGTCTGGTTCATACCTATGGCATTACTAACTTTTTTGCTCGTATCAATGACTCGGGTTTATTGCGGAACAGTATCACGCTTTTTATTTCCGGCAATACCGTGGATTTGTATTTTCGGCGCACAGTATTTTAATCGATTCTTAGTCGGCAAAAATACTCAGCAAAATAAATCAGACATTTCAAAGCCAAAGATATTACTTGTTATCACATTATTTTTTGCCGCACTTGGAATAGTTGCCTTGTTACAGCCCCATATCATGAAATTTGTAGGTTCGGCCGGCTGGCAGAGCCAGGACAAATTCTATCAGGTGGTTATACTGCCATTATCATTAACGCTTATGTTAATTCTTGGCGCTGCCTGTAAAAGAAACCGGCTTGGCGTAATTTTTGTCTCTTTTATCTGTCTTTTTTTTGTTGTCTATCCGCCAATACTGCAAAATGCAAGGCAATTAAAAAGTGGTGCAATTGCTAGGCGAAGCCAGTGGAGATACGCACCTTACATGGCATTTGAAGGCCAGATGGATTTTACCAAAGATACATCTAATATAAAAGTGCTTGTTTCAAAGAGTATTTACGAAAAAAATAAAATGCTCGGCAGAGATGGCCGTTCACATGGCTGGATGTTTAATTTGTTTTTCGATAAAAAACTTGGTTGCGGAAATGCCATAACTACCGCCCGAAGAGCGGGACAATTTATAAACGGCTCAATCGAAGATATTCAAAAAGCTGACTACCATTACGGTTTTTTGACATGGAGTGACTGGAAAATACTGAAGGATAATAATACGAATCAGAACCTATTGAAAAAATACAAAATTACATCAGATAAGAAAACCAGAACAATTTTACTAAGAGCCAGAAAGGACACATAGGGAATGATTTTTCCTATCACGACTTTTGGGAAGCCGCTTGTTGAAGACAAATATTTTTGGTACAATACGTCTCCTTAATTACTTTTGTAGGATTTTATAATTATGGCTGACCAGATTCGAAAGTGTGATATTTTGTTTGTAAACCCGCCATCACCTGATGGGCATATTTATATTCGTGACATTAACCGCTCAGGACGGCGTTCAAGAGAACGCACAATATGGCCACAAACGAGCATGGCTTACCTTGCAGCCGTGGCAAAAAAAGCCGGTTACTCCGTAGCTATTCTGGATTGCATAGCTATAAAAATGAACTGGCAACAATATCTGAATTACATAAGGCAAGCAACTCCGAAATGGACTGTTGTCCAGGCAATATCGTCTGTTATGACAAATGATGTCTATGCTACGTATCTCAGCAAAAGATATGGCAGCAAAACAATAGTCGTCGGGCCCCATATCACAGCGCTGCCACAGCAAACGCTTCAGGTATTTCCAACTATCGACTACGGTATTGTAGGAGAAGCTGAAGAAACACTTGAAGAGTTTTTAAAAACAATTGACAGCGGCGGACAGCCCGACGAAATAAAAGGTATTGTCTATCGAAAAGGTGAACAGATTCTGGTGAACCCTGAAAGATCTTTCATTGAAAATCTTGATTCGCTACCGATTCCACTTCACGAACTTTTACCTATAGATAAATATTCCCTGCCGTACATAGGCAAAAAATATACATTTGTTTTACACAGCCGCGGCTGTCCCAACTCCTGTCATTTCTGTCGCCAGACAGTGATGTGGAAATCCGAGCCGCGACTAAGAAGCCCTGAGAGTATATGTAAAGAACTTAAATATCTAAACGAACTTGGCATTATCAACATAATGTTCCACTCAGATACATTTACACAGGACAGAGAAAATGTAATTGGTATATGCAAACAAATAATCCGCGACAATTTAAAGGTTCGATGGATTTGTAACGGCCGCGTTGACAGAGTGGATCCGGAAATGCTTGATTGGATGAAAAAGGCCGGCTGTTGGATGATAAATTACGGCATCGAATCCGGCTCACAGGATATTCTGGATAAATGCAATAAGGGTGAAAACATAACAGTAGAACTGGCCAGGCAGGCGGTGCTTATGACCAAAGAAGCCGGCATAAAAGTATGGGGCTATTTCATCATAGGCCTGGTAGGCGAGACGAAAAAAACTATAGAACAAACCAGTAAATTCGCGCGTTCGCTTCCGCTGGACATAGTCAATTTTGCCGTTGGTGCTCCATATCCGGGCACTGAATTCTATCGACAGGTCAAAGAAAATAGCTGGCTGGAATCGGATAACTGGGAAGATTTCGACCAGAATTACTCAGCTATTGTAAGCTATCCAGCCCTTAGCAGTAAAGAAATTATGGAAGGTATAAGAAAGTGCTATCTACAGTGGTTCATGAGGCCAAGAGGCATCTGTGTATTCTTAAAAGGTATGACTTCTCTGCATAACATTGTGAATATGGCGCGGCTCGCCATTTCACATCTAATGATAAAAAAGACCTGAAGTTGCCAAAAACCCCAGAAACTAAAGCTATGGAACAACAAAATCAAATCAATACCGCAAAAAAGGTAACTATAATCATACCTGCATATAACGAACAGGATACCATTGCATCCACAATCGAAAATGTTAAACAAAATTATCCCGATTATGAAATTCTCGTTGTTGATGATGGCTCAACAGATAAT
Source organism: Planctomycetota bacterium (assembly GCA_023139715.1). Taxonomy (GTDB): domain Bacteria; phylum Planctomycetota; class Phycisphaerae; order Sedimentisphaerales; family Anaerobacaceae; genus JAGLSG01. The sequence goes on from JAGLNB010000006.1 coordinate 5,539, forward strand.
ACTATTTCAGTTATTGAAAAACTTGGTGTTACGATTGTCAAAAATAAAATCAATAAGGGTTACGGTGCGTCATTAAAAATAGGCATGCGAAAAGCAAGCGGTGATATAGTTGTATTTATGGATTCCGACGGTCAGCACGACTGCCGTGACATCAGCAGGTTGCTTGATGCAATGAAAGATTCTGATATGGTAGTCGGTCAGCGTTCCGAAGAAGACCTTGTTGCCCATCGTAAACCCGGCAAATGGATTTTGAGTTTGGTAGCCCAACTGCTTGTCGGACACCATATTCCGGATATCAATTCCGGATTCAGAGCACTTTACAGAAAAGACGGGCTTCGCTATACACCGATACTGCCGAACGGTTTTTCACTTACGACAACCATAACACTTGCTATGTTCAAAGATGGCTGCGATGTAAGCTATATACCTATTAAAATATCACAAAGAGCAGGTGGCAAAAGTACAGTTAGTTATGTCAAAGATGGAATAAGGACCCTGCTTTTGATTTCAAGAGTTGTAATGCTGTTTAATCCGCTGAAAATTTTCGCACCCTTAAGTGCATTGCTGCTTTTGGTTGGGGGAATATACACGCTCTTTACGTTGGTTTTTCAATCTGATTTAACAGAAACATCACTACTGCTCGTCCTGACCGGCATAGGAACATTGCTCTTCGGCCTACTAGCAGATCAAATTTCAAACATAAGACGAGGTGGCTGAAAGTGAATATACTTGAGCGCATACCAGAACTGGCCTGCACTATTTGCAAAAAGCCACTTGATGCCAATGCGGATGGCAGCCTGCACTGCAGCGGTTGCAACAAAACCTATCAGACGCAGAATGGTTTCATCAATATGCTCACCGATGGTATGCAGCGATTCGCCGAAGAAATTGCAGTACAAGATAGTGTTGCTGTCGAATACGAACAAAAACGATATCAAAAACCATACGCTCGAAGATACCATAACTGGTGGACAGAGCAAATGGCAAAGCGCGTTAAATCCGAGGGAAGATTTCTCGACAATGGCTGTGGAACGGGGCTCCTATTTGAGAACCTTCATAATAGTAAAATAGTCGGCCTTGACATCTCCAGCGAAATGCTAAAATATGCCCGACAACACTGCAACGAGCTTGTACTGGGTAACAGCCAACAACTACCTTTTGTGAATGATTGTTTTGATGTTGTTTTTTGCCGCAGTTTAATTCATCATCTGCCCAAGCCACAACTGGCTATTGACGAAATCAGTCGCGTTTTGAAAGTCGGCGGCGAGGCAGTTTTTGTTGATACCAATTGCTCTTTACTTTCTGCTCTACCGCGTATGATAGCAAACAAAGGCGAGCATTTTTCCGAAGACCACAAAAACCTTACTCGTAAAGAAATGACAAAACTGCTTGAACCAAATTTCAAAATTGATGAAATTATGTACTTTGGATACATTGCTTATCCCCTGCTGGGCTTTCCGGATATTGTTAACATCTTTGAGCATATACCCTTCAAGTCAGCAATTGAGCCGACATTGATGTTCATAGATAATGTTATATCCAGAATTCCGCTTTTGCGCACGCAGAGCTGGGCAATTCTGGTAAAAGCAACCAATCGCGGCTGAGTATATATGAAAATCCCAAACTTTAAAGAAAGCTGGTGGTGGCATCTAATAGGCCCTTTGGCCGTAATAATAGCGATAGTGCTGGCAGGTCCCGTAAAAGTATGGCAGGTCTTAGCCAATGCAAAACCGGGTTTTATTGCGGCGGCGGCTGTAATGGCAATACCAATAATAATTGCAAAATCATTGCGGTGGAAATTATTGTTGCGTTCCTATAGCATAAAACTTGGCTTTGCAGAAAGTACCTATATGTACAGTACGGCAATGGTGCTCTCGGCGGTAACACCGGGCAAACTCGGTGATATGATAAAAATAGTAATGCTTATTAAAAAGGGCTTCAGTGCAGCCAAGGCGATGGCTTCAAATGTAATAGACCGCTGTTTTGACTTAGCCTTCGTGCTGCTTATCGGCTATTTTTCAATGCTGTTTTTTTCAGGAAAATTCACCAAACAATTACACATCATAAATTTAATTGGCCTGCTGCTGTTTGGAGCTTGGCTTTTATTTATTTTCAAAAAACATCTTCTCAAAAAAATATTTTTGAAACTTATCCCAGCCAAATATCATGCTCAGGCAAAGCAGACCTGGATGGAAATAACAGACACTTTCCAAAAAGATAAAATTGTTTTGCTTCTTGGTGTCGTATTGTGGACTTTAGTTCACTGGTTTGTATACTTTTTTTCCATCTACCTTTGCAGCCGAGCTGTTAATCTCGAGATACCCTTTATTTATATGACCGGTTGTGCTGCTGTTGGCACATTTTTATCGCTGCTACCGATAACCGTAGCCGGCATAGGAACGCGCGATGGTGTTTATATTCTCCTTCTGGCTCCGCTTGGCATACAAACCCAGCAGGCCCTCGCCCTTTCAGCAATGGTTCTGGCTGTATTTCTTTTGAATTGCGTTATATTCTACTTAATATCCCTGCTTTTCAAACAAAACTGATTTTTCTGATAACAATTGTAAAAAAGTTTTTTCAAAAAAATTTACAAATCGCTAACATTTAAAACGTCTTATAAAGTTTGCATTATTTCAATTATAATTTTTCTATATTACCTCAAAACTGCCGCACAAAGCTACGCAGGTTACAATAAAAATGTCCGATAATGTTGAGATAAAAAATTCAGCAGCTTTTACTATAAATAAAACGTCGATATTATTGGCAAGTCCTATAAAAAATTAAAGTTACATCTCTTTATCTGACGATTAACCAAGCATCTGGTTATGATAACTTCAGACAAAACAAAATAAAATATTTGTTATCTCTGAAATATTTAAGCAGTAAAAAACTTAACTTAAGTGGGGGACACACTTATGGTTTTGGGATGTAATGGGTTTACACAGAGTAGTTACAGTAGGCAGGGAATTGCAAGTTCAAAAACTGGCTCGCAACATCAGCGAAGAATTGTTCGTTGCTGATGATACGGTTGATGCCCTCGACATTGCCAGTAATGTCAATCCGGAACTGATAATCTTCGACCATCACTTCAAGCCGGCTCATATCCGTGAATTTCTTGATGCTGCAAATGAAATCAATTGCGATATTCCTGTTGTAGTGGTTGGCAATGGTAATGAAAAAAAAACCGATTGGCATACAGAGTTTATCAAAGCTGGAATCTGCAATTATCTAAACGATTGGCAGGATAAAAATCGGTTAGAACAAATAATAAACAAAATAAAAAATGTACCAGTTCAGCAGAAAAACAAATCGCACATCGAGCAGGATTTTTTCGCCGCCAGCTGCGCTAATTCGTTTACCATCGTAGGCCAAAGCCAAGCGACCCGTGACAAATTAAAAATGATAAAAATTGTTGCTGCCAGCCGATGCAATCCAGTTTTGATAATTGGTGAAACCGGCACTGGAAAAGAACTGGCTGCAAGAGCGATACATCATTTAAGGCATCCGAAAGAGGAATTCGTAGCTGTAAATTGTGCGGCATTGACGGCAAATCTGCTGGAAAGTGAGCTTTTCGGCCATGTAAAGGGCTCTTTTACAGGTGCAGACCGTGAAAAAACAGGACTGCTTGAACTGGCTGGAAACGGTGCTTTGTTCCTTGACGAAATCAGCGAAATGCCTCTGGACCTTCAGGCAAAACTGCTTAGGGTTCTGCAGGAAAAAACGTTCAGAAAAGTCGGCGGAACAAAAAATATCACCTGCAACGCCACAATAATCGCTTCGAGCAATAGAAATCTCCACAAAGAAGCCCAGGAAAATCGTTTTCGGCGTGATTTGTACTACCGATTAAATGTTTGTCCAATTGCCATAGCTCCCTTGCGAGCTGCTCGGCGAAAAAAAGATATTAAAATGCTCGCTGAATATTTCCTTAGAATGTCAACCATTTGTCCTGAAAAAGTCGGAAAGATAAACTCTTTTACAGGATTGGCTATTGAAGCTCTGCAAAAACACGATTGGCCGGGCAATGTTCGTGAGCTTAAAAATGTGGTCGAAAGAGC
>JAGLNB010000060.1 GCA_023139715.1 Planctomycetota bacterium
GCAATGGCAAACTGACCGAAAAGGGCCTTGCCGAACTCAAGGAAAAAATGCCGCATACAGATACTGCTGCATTTGAGAGCGACCCTGACATTAACAAACTTGGCGATTTGTTTACAGTAGGTGCAATTTTGAATTACCTCGAAGGCAAATTAAACGCTGCATAATTTATAGAGCATAACACAAAAATATGCGTTGGATTTGGATAGATAAATTCGTTGAGTTTGAGAGCGGCAAAAGAGCTGTTGCATTGAAGAATGTAACACTTGCCGAAGAACATTTGCACGACCACTTTCCCGGCTTTCCGGTTATGCCGGAATGCTTAATGATTGAAGCAATGGCTCAAACCGCAGGAATACTCGTCGGCCAGGCGAGGGCTTTCAAGGAAAAGGTTATTCTCGCCAAAATCAAAAAGGTTGTTTTCTTCGATTACGTAAAGCCGGGCGACACAATAAAATTAGAAGCGGAAATTGAATCTATCGCTCCAGAGGCGGCAAGCATAGGCGGCAAAATCACACGCGATGAAAAACTCATCGCTGAAATAGATTTAATGTTCAGCCATATAGACCAAAATCTGGCAGGCAAAGATTTTCCTGAGGAAAATTTTGTGTTTGGCTCAGGAGATGATGGCTCAGTATTTGAATCACTCATAAGAGATGTCGCTTTGAGCAGCAGTTGCAAATCGGAGCAGGATTGATGAGTTCAACTGGCGTAGTTATAACCGGTTTTGGAGCCGTTAGCCCGCTCGGATTAACAGCTGACGAAATGTGGGACGGTTTATGCAGCGGCAAATGCGGCATAAAAAAAATCGAAGCATTCGACCCCATCGGCTTCAGCTGCCAATTGGCAGGCGAAATTTCATCCGATTTCAAAGTGCGAAATTTCATACCGAGAACACACCGCAAGGCAGTCAAAATGATGTCGAGAGATATTGAGCTGGCGATTGCAGCTGCAAATGAAGCTATTCTCAGTAGCGGCCTTATTACAAAAGGTATTGACCCTGAAAAAGTCAATGTGGATTCACGGCGAATGGCAATCAATATTGGGGCTGGCCTAATAAGCTGTGATTTAGTTGAATTAGCTCCTGCTGTTGCGGCGAGTGTTACTGATGGCAAATTCGATATTCGCAAATGGGGCAAAGACGGCCTGGAATTAGTAACGCCATTGTGGCTGCT
>JAGLNB010000061.1 GCA_023139715.1 Planctomycetota bacterium
GCCGGGCATTTAGCGATTGCCGAAGCAACAGATGTTATTAAACGCGGCTGGGCAGACATTGCCCTCGCCGGCGGAGCCGAAGCAAAAGTAAATCCAATTGTTATGATTCGCCAATGCCTCTTAAAGCGAGCAACCAGCCAGAGCAACGATGAGCCAGATTCAGCTTGCAGGCCATTCGACGTAGCGGCAACCGGCTCGGTTTTTGGCGAAGCGGCTGGAATGCTCGTTCTCGAAAAAGCAGAATACGCTGCCAAACGCGGCACAAAAATTTACGCCGAAATAGTCGGCTGCGGTCAGAGTAATAATATCAATCCTGCCTACGAGCATCTCGAACCCAACGGCAAAGGCATTCAAATTGCAATCGAAAAAGCAATGAGCCAGGCAAACATTTCAGCTGAAGATTTGGATTTAATTATCCCGCACGGACTAGGGATTTCTGCTGATGATTCGGCTGAATCGACAGCCATTGAAGCTGCCCTTGGCAAAGCCGCTGACAAAATTCCGGTTTTCCCCACTAAAAGTATGCTAAGCAACACCGGCGCAGCCGCTGGCGCTTTGGATATTGCTGTGGCGATTTGCGCAATGAAAGATGGCAAAATACCAGCTGCAAAAAACTGTGACAAAAAAGCCAAATATTGTAATCTTAATATTTTGCAAAAACCGATTGAGAAAAATATTCGCTATGTTCTGTGCTGCAGCTATACTTACGGCGGCCAAACAGCAGCAATAGTCTTAAAAAATCCAAATACCAAATAAGGTAAAAAATGAGTGAGCGAGTTGTAATAACTGGAATGGGTATTATCTGTCCTTTGGGACATGATGTGGAAACTGCGTGGCAGCGTATCCTTGCGTGCGAAAGCGGCGTAGCAAAAACCACAATTTTCGATGCCTCAACTTTCCCAACGACATTCAGCTCGGAAGTCAAAGATTACGACTTTTCAAAATATACAAAAAATCCTCATCTCCACAAATACAGTAATCGCGGCAGCGGTTTTGCAATCGGAGCTGCTGCTCAGGCGTGCAAACAGGCCGGAATTGAGATTGATACTGAAAATCCGGCAGATGGAATAGACCGAAACAGATTGGGAATTTATTTCGGAGCTGGCGAAGGTTCGGTTGACAATGATGTGTTTTTCAACGCCATTGCCGCCGGCTGGAATAGCGGCGAAAATAAAATGGATTGGGACAAGTGGGCAAAAGTTGCGTTTGGCCAAATGAATCCAATGCTGGAATTTGAGCAGGAATCAAATATGCCGGCCGGCCATATTGCAATGCTGACCGGAGCTCGCGGCCCAACAAGAAGCTGCCTTACCGCTTGTGCGGCTGGAACCCAGGCAGTAGGCGAGGCAACTATGCTCATTCGCAGCGGCCAGGCGGACATAATGCTTGCCGGCGGAGTCCACTCTATGATTCA
>JAGLNB010000062.1 GCA_023139715.1 Planctomycetota bacterium
ATAAAAGTCAGAGCCCCGAACGTTAGAGGGGGATAGTTGAAAGGTGGATTCCTGCTTTCGCAGGAATGACAATATTATGATTGATATTAAACAAATTCGTGAAAATCCGCAAATTTACAAAAAAGCCGCAGTGGATAAACATCTGACGGTTGACATTAAGCAATTACTGAAACTCGACCACTTTCTTCGCAACTATAAAAATCAGCTTCAGGACATTGCTACTGAAAAAAACGCTATCGGAAAATCAATTCCAAAACTTAATGGAGAAGACAAAAAAGCTCAGCTTGATAAACTTTCTCAATTAAAGAAAACCGAAGCTGCAATTAATGATGAGATAAATAAAAATCAGCCCCAATTTGACCGCATACTTCTTGAAATTGCCCAGCCGGCTGATGATGATGTTCCGCTCGGCAAAGACGATACAGAAAACATTGAGATACGAAAAGAAGGCGAAATTCGCAAATTTGATTTCCAGCCCAAAGACCACATTGAGTTGGGCTTGGCTCTTGGAATAATCGATATTGAACGCGGCGTAAAACTGGCTGGAACAAGAAATTATTTCCTAAAAGGCGATGGTGCCCTTTTGCACTGGGCGGTATTGCGATTTGCAGTTGATTGTATGGTAGCTAAAGGTTACGTTCCGCTTTCTGTTCCGCTGCTCGTAAAAGATGAAGCAATGCTCGGCACCGGCTTTTTCCCCGGCGCTGAAGAGCAGACATACCGCATAGAAAAAGATAATGTCAATCTGGCCGGCACTGCGGAAGTGCCTATGACTGCTTATCACAGTGGCGAAGTGTTAAATGCCAGTGAACTGCCGAAAAAATATATCGCAATGTCAAGCTGTTTTCGCCGTGAAGCCGGTTCAGCCGGCAAAGACACATACGGCCTTTACAGAATCCATCAGTTCGACAAAGTCGAGCAGGTAGTAATTTGCGAAAACAATGTTGAACTTAGCAATAAATTTCACGAGGAAATCCTCGCCAATTCCGAGCAGGTTATGCAGGCACTTCAGCTGCCCTACCGAATTGTCAACGTTTGCACAGGTGATTTGGGACGCGGACAAGCTAAAAAATTCGACATAGAAACATGGATGCCGTCGCGAAAAAATTATTGTGAAACACACAGCGCAAGTAAATTTTACGATTTCCAGGCACGGCGAATGAATCTGCGTTATAAAGACTCAGCAACAAAGAAAAATCTTTTCTGCCATACGCTAAACAACACAGTCATTGCAAGTCCGAGAGTTTTGATTCCTATTTTGGAATTATATCAAAACGCTGATGGCTCAATTTCAATACCGAAAGTTCTCCAGCCGTATATGGGCGGAAGAAAACAAATCGGTTAAAAGCTCCACCCAACTCCAGCACTCATTGTAGTCGTACTATCGCAATATCCCATACCAGCTGTGAGAGTAACATTCTTATTTTTTCCTACGATAGCTTTGCCGCCTACAGCAAGGGCACTCTCATTTTCAAAATTACCAAACCCAAGACCGAGCGAAACGGTTTTGCCCGGAACAGGAGCAGGAATAGCTGCGAGAGCCGCAACGGTTGCTATACCCGAATAAGCTTTGTCGATTCTGTCGTCAAGTCGGCTAACTTCGTTCTGGAATTGACCCATATTTACCGCATCATATTGATTCACTCCGTTAGCTACACCCATTACTCTTGCCGGGCCGCCGGTATCATCATCCTTGAATGTAGCTCCGTCGTCATCGAGAGTAAGTGATGTTGAAGTGGTTCCACCAGAAATAACGGTATTTGTCTGGCTAATACTAACACCGTGCGATACTCCACTATCGGTGTTTACAAGTAAGCTGGCAGAAGTTGGAGCCATCGAAAGGTTGGAGCGTGCGTTCGTACTCAGTGCATCGCTATCCGCTATCAAGCTCACGACATCATCACTAACAGTAGCGTTACTAAAGGTATCGGTGCTGACAAAACGCGAACTTGTGCCATCGACAATCATCCGATTGCCTACGCCATTACCACTATAAATGGTCGCCGAGCCGTCAATAGTTGTAGTTGAACTTGTTACGCTAACTGTGTGTCCGGTCGCAGCTGTAATTGTTGTTCCACTGTTATTAACCGCTACACTTTGAGTTCCGTCAGCGCTGACAAAACGTGAGCTTGTGGCATCGACTATCATTTGATTTGCTGTGCCGGTGGATGTAACTGTTGTCGCACCAGTAATCGTATTGGTTGCTCCGGTAATTACATTAGTCGAAGTTCCGGCATTACCCATTGTGTTTTGTGAACTGGCCGTAGCAACACCAATGTTGTTGGTATATGCTTCAATATTGTTTGTTCCGGTGGTGGCATTGGCAGTGATATTATTGGTTCCGTTTGTGCCAGTAGCTGAAAGCGTATTCGATTGGCTGGCTGCGTTGGCAGAAATAACATTACTCCCTGCTGTAGCCGTTATCGTATTATCGCCGGTTGTGGCTGTGATTGTGTTGCCCGTACCGCCGGTCAGCTGATTTTGCTGTGTGGCATCCAGGACATTGTTGGTGCCGGCGGTGAGGGTGTTGGTCGTATTGGCCTGAATGGCGTTCGTACCGCCGGTGGCAGTTGCCAGTATCTGATTTGATACATTGTCGCTTCCGCCAATAGTTACAGAGGTTACGCCGGCGGTATTTGTGGCATCAATCACATCAATTTCAGAAGTTGTTGCAGTACCGACGCTAAGAGTTGCCTGGTCATCTGCCAGTTCCAGTGAAGAAGAATTAGTACCACCGGTCAGGGTTGTTGTGTTGGTCGTCTGATTAACGGTTAAGCCATGGCCATCGGCGGTCAGCACTGTAACCTGAGTATCTGTAGCAATCACAGCAGAACCGCTGGTTACATTTAAGCTGGCACTGTCAGCAGACAGGTTTACATTGGAATTGTTGCCAGCCATCGAACTGCTTGTTGTGCCAGTAAGCGTATTAGTAGCACCGGTCAGCGTGTTTGCCGATGAACCTGCTGTGCCGATTGTATTTGTCGCTCCCTGAGCGGTCAGATTGCCGGTAACGCCCATCGTCCCGCCGACCGTTGCATTATTAGTAATGCTGGCTGAATTAAGCGTTGCCAGGCCGGAGGTGGTTACGGTAGATAAGGTCGTATTGCCGGTAACGCCCATCGTCCCGCCAACTGTTGCGTTATTAGTAATGCTCGTTGAATTGAGCGTTGCCAAGCCGGAGGTGGTTACGGTAGATAAGGTTGTATTTCCGGTAACGCCGAGAGTTCCGCCGGTCGAAAGATTTCCACCAGTAATTGTCCCGCTGGCATTGACTGTTGTGGCTCCCGATATTGCTCCAGCTTCAGTGATTCCGCCACTATTATTGTCAATCCCGCTCGCTACGCTTAATGTACCGTTGAGTGTAGTCGCGCCGGTTACGCCCAATGTACTGCTGAGCGTAGTTGCACCAGTCACTCCCAATGTTCCACTTGTTGACACATTACCTGTTGTGTTAGCTACAGTAAATACACCTCCGTCAGCCGAGATGCCGCCATTTAAAGTTGTTAATCCGCTTGCAGTCAATGTCCCGCTTGTTGACACATTACCTGAGCCATTAGTCACAGAGAACACACCACCATCTGCGGTGATACCGCCATTTAAAGTAGTTAATCCACTTGCGGTTAAACTCGTTACCCCTGTAATAGAGCCGGCATTGGTAATTCCGTCATTGCCATTGTTTATGCCATTGGTAACCAAACTGTTTGATATGGTTGTTGTAGATGTAGTAGCGCTAATAATAGCTGCGTCACCGGTACCCTTTACATAGAATCCTCCCACACCCCCATCATTGTCATCAACGCGAATAGTCACATCGTCAACATCGTTGATATTACTAGTCCGCAAAGTGTCGTTGATGGTTAAAGTTGATACACCAGTTATCGCATTGTTGCCCATATTCAGGGGTTGAGTAAAATCAATTGCGTTTGATCTGAAAGCTGCTACCGCTGTCCCAGACGCATAAATCCAAACACCCTCAGTGCCCGGCTGTAGACCGTCGCTGTCCGCTATAATACGAATAGTGTCAATGTGGCTATAGTCGGTGATGGCTTTCGCATTCTGAGCCGGTATGATGAATGTCATCGAAAATACCGCCATCATCATCACATAAATTCTACTTTTTCTGAACATTATCCTTACCCCTTAAAATAAATAGGCATCGTTTTTTTCTATTGAATGACTTCTTTCTTTATTATTACACAGCCGGTTCCTGCGGGCATTAGAAAGACTTTTACTTTTCCCCCATCAAGCAGAACTATGTTATTTTTAAGCATTGTTTTATTTTTTAGGTGCGGAAAAACGGTTTCCTGTAATTCTTCAGAGCTTTTATCTACATACTCAACCACGTCGTACACAAAATCATTGTTAGGAAAAAAACTAACGCTTGCATACAGCGTTGATTCGTCCGGCCTTATAAGTTCGAATGACGTAGAAAAGACATGCTGGTCAGCTGGCTTCAAAGAATTGAAAATAAACACGCCGCTTTTATTGCCGGCGGTAAGAAATGACGCAACCTGGTCGATGCGTTTTAAGCAGGAAAGCACTCCAAATTTAACAGCTGCCTGCGTTACAGCGTGTACTGATTGACTAACCGGCCGCACTATTGGAGATGCTGGCTTGCTCGCAGTTTTTGTGTTTTCGGGAATATCCTTATTTTGGCTGAAATCCTGTGACGGAGCAGCCGCTGAAAGTTTTGTTATTTTGGCTGGCTTTTGCGCAGAAAGAAAAAAGTTGCAAATACCGATACATATCAAAATAACTAAAATTAAAAGCCAAAATTTTTGCGAAACGATAACCTGAAATCCTTTTCTGTACATGAGATGGCATCCTTTCCCTTTAATCCGCCCCAAAAAAAACAAAGCAAGTTCATCCACGTTTATAAAGCACCCCGCCCTAAACGCAATTTTGCTTAATTGACTTTGTAACTTTTTTTCAACCTTTGCAATTTACTGCCCCCAAGCACCGAATTGTAAATCTTCAACACCTTTTTGCAGTTATCGGCATAGTTAATGCAAATTGTAAAGGAAATTAATAGCTTTTATCTGGATTTCTTGTGCATTTTCGAGTTCTTCAGTTAGAAAAATCCTTCAATAGCTTGGCGAATTATCAGGGCAATTTTGTCGTATCAGACGGATTCATCAGGGGCAAAGGGGGCGATAAAACTGCTCAATTCAAAGCAAAACTGCGTTTTTCAATGCTGATATGTCGTTTTTTAACGACTTTTAGCGGTTTGGGATAAGCTATCCAGCATTGTAGAAGCCCTGTCGAGCAAGCCGAGATTTTGAAGAGCGATTGAGACATTAGTTGTTGCTGATGTTGCTGCAAAATTATTTTCCAATAATCTGTCAAGATTCATTAGCGAAGATGCAAATTTTATTCGGTCGCAATAAAGTATCGCAATTTTGTAATGCAGTTGAAGCGTATCTTTGTCAAGGCATCCAGACGGAGATAATCGTTCAAGTGCTTTTTCTTTTTGTCCTGTTTCAAAAAAACAAGCCGCAAGTTTGGTTTTGGCTCTCGCATAAGTCGGATTAAGTTCCAGAACAACGCCAAACAACTCAGCAGCTTTGTCCAACTCACCAACGCTCATCATTAAAACGCCAAGCCGATAATGCAAATCAGGGTCATTTGGAGTAACTTGAATCTGCCGCGAATGTGCCGCAATAACTTCAGCAATCAAATTAACTGACGAATCCGAATGTGATTGAATCTGAAACTGCAATTTCGCCGTTTCAGAAAATAATAACAAACTATTAGTTCCAATTGCCGAAGCGAGTGATAATGTTGCAAGTGCCTCGTCTGGTTTTCCCATAAGTTTTTGAGCGATTGCCAGGCCGAAATATGCTTCTGTGATTTGGTCATTTGTTTCCACCGCTTTATTAAATTGTTTTGCGGCAAGATGCAATTGGTTGCTGTTTAAATATTGAGTGCCAAGTTTTATAGTCGCTTCGAGAAAATCAGGAAATCTGCTGACGGCATATTCGTATTGCGCAGTAGCTTCCCCAGCCGAGCCGAGCAAATTTAAAACATCTCCCATCTTCAAAACCAAATCCGCTCTGTCCGGCTGCTTCTCAAGCAATTGCTCAATTTGTTCGAGTGCTTCGTGCAATTGCCCCTGCCCGATTAGTTCATCTATTTGGCAATCGGATTCTTCATCGCCGAAAAAATTGTCAGGATGTATTAAAATTGCTGAGTTGAATATTTCTATCGCATTTTCATAATCGTTATTAGCAATATAAAGATGGCCGAGCATTACAAGCGTCGAAATATCATCTGGATACTCGTGTCTTAGCAATTCGTATTCGCGAATCGTTTTTTCCAGCTGACCGTTTTTGAAATAAATTGCAGCCATTCTCTGTCTCGGCAGCTGCAGATAATTTTTGAACTTCAGACAATCCTGATAAAATTCGATTGCTTCGGCTTCCCTGCCGAGCCGTTCGTAACAATAGCCGAGAGTATAAAGAGCCATCGTATTATTCGGCTGCCGCATATAAACCGAGTTCAACTCTTTTATAGCTTCGGGCAACTGATTTTTTGAAAGACAAATTGCAGCTGCCGCCAATCGGCCATATATGCAGGATGGATTTTCAAAAAGATATAATCTCGTTTGCTTTTCAGCTGACTGAAGTTTGCCGATTTTTATTAGCTCTGTTATTTTGCTGAGTTTTTCCTGCTGTTCAGATTGAGAATCTTTTTTTATAGCTTTGACCACACCGAGCCAATGCCAAATTAATTCAGCCGGCTCAGCAGAGACCGCCTTGCCAAGAATTCCCAACAAATTACTCATAAGTTTATTGCTCCAGCTTTAATGCGTCCTGCAGATTTGTTTTAACCAGCTCTCTGCTGCCTGGATGCAATACATCCTGTGTCCTGCAACCACTCCAAATATGCTATCGTCCAAACTTAATAGCCGGTTAATTGCGTTTTTCGTAAGCCGGCTTAATTGCTGTTTATTTCGATTTTTCTATGGCAATTGTACGTACTGTAGGGATTATTGCGGTTCTAAAAACGGCTATTTGGCCACATAAACAGAGAAAAACCGTAATTTCAGATGCGTTTTGCTTAAACCCTGCCAAATATTTTCGCTTGACAAAATGCTGGTATTCAATTACTTAGTTTATTTTTAGTATTTAATTTGGAGTCAAGAATGTTACCTGTCAAGAAAACAAGTAAATGCAGAACGCGTACTCGCCGCAGCCATCATCGGCTGGACCCGGTTAACTATTCAGTATGCAGCAAATGCAGCCATGCAAAATTACCGCATGCGGCCTGCGAAAATTGCGGCTATGTTAATCCAAAAATAACACTGAATTTAGGCAAGGAAGAAAGTAATTAAAAGATGCGAATTGCAGTGGATGCAATGGGCGGCGATAATGCACCCGACGAAATAGTTTCAGGGGCATTGGAAGCAATAGAACTGCTTGACAAGGATGATGAAGTAGTACTCGTCGGCCCCCAATCACAACTTCTATCTTCTTTCAAAAAACTCCGCTCACGAGCCGGCATTAGCATAGCGGATGCACCGGACGTAATTGCTATGGACGAAAAGCCGATAGAAGCCCTTCGTGCAAAACCGAAAAGCTCAATTTCTGTTATGGCTAAAATGGCTAAGCTCGGCCAGGTTGATGCTGTAATCTCAGCCGGCAATACAGGGGCCTGCGTTGCAGCTTTTCAGATGAGAATGAGAAATCTTGAGGGAGTTAATCGGCCGGGAATCGCTGTGGTATTTCCAACCTTCGATGGGCCGGTTACCATTTGTGATGTTGGAGCAAACATCGCATGCAAGCCAATAAATCTTTATCAATACGCCGTTATGGCAAGCGTTCATTCAAAAAATATTCTCGGCATTGAAAGCCCGAGAGTCGGACTTATGAGTATCGGCAAGGAAGACGCAAAAGGCAATGAGGCTGTCAAAAAAGCCAGAGAATTACTCAGAAACGACCCCAATCTAAACTTCATTGGAAATATAGAAGGAAGAGATATTTTCAAAGGCGTTTGCGATGTGGCTATTTGCGAGGGCTTTGTCGGAAACGTAATTTTGAAACTCACCGAAGGCCTTGTAGGCGGCTTGTTCAAGGCAATCAAGCACGAACTTATGACCGAAAAATTACGGCTTGCGATGAAATTCAAACCGATAATGCAGAGGATTTATAAAAAATACGACTACAACGAATACGGCGGAGCTCCACTGATTGGCATTAACGGAACAGCTTTAATATGTCACGGCTCAAGCAAAAGCAGAACTATTAAAAACGCTGTGCTCGCTGCGAAAAAATATCACACAGAAAAAATAAACGATAAAATAGTGGAATATCTTGCAAATACTTCATTTCAAACTTCATCGCAGAATGAAAAAATTTAGATTCCAACCAGAAAACAAGGACGAATAATGCACAGCTCAATCGATGGAACGACTTCACCCTACAGCGCAGTTATTTCAGGACATGGTTCATTCGTGCCAGAAAAAACACTAACAAATAGTGACATTGCAAAAATGGTCGACACTTCAGACGAATGGATAAAAGTTCGCACTGGAATTGAAAAACGCCACATTACTACAGACAGTGAAACCACCGCACTTCTCGCCACAGAGGCCGCAAAAACAGCCCTTAAAAAAGCAAATCTTGCAGCGGAAGATGTTGAGTTAATTATTGTTGGCACTATTACGCCGGAAATGGTTTTTCCATCAACTGCTTCTTTTGTGCAGCGGGCGTTGAATGCAAAAAAAGCATGGGTGTTTGATCTCGCTGCTGCCTGCAGCGGTTTTGTTTATGGCGTATCGATTGCCCAGCAATTTATAGAAAACGGCCGAATTAAAAACGCTCTCGTAATAGGAGCTGAAACGCTCAGCAAAATAACCGACTGGACAGACAGAACAAGCTGCATACTCTTCGG
>JAGLNB010000063.1 GCA_023139715.1 Planctomycetota bacterium
AATCCGGCAAAGAAACCGCTAAGCGACCCCAGTCAAACCTGCATGCAAATCAAGGGAAGAGAAGTTTATCAGCAGGCCGTTCGGCGAATCGTGGAGGCCGTTAATCATTGTCTCGAGCATTGCAAACTAACTATTGATGACATTTCAATGCTCATCTCTCACCAGATGAATGCAAGAATTATTGAATCAGCTACAAAACGCTTGCGTATTCCAGACGAAAAAGTGTTCCTGAATATAGCTGAATACGGCAATACGTCCGCAGCTTCAGTACCTATCGCTTTCGATGATTGCGCCAGGCAAGGCCGAGTAAAACAAGGCGACATAGTTATATTCGTCGCTTTCGGAGCAGGCCTGACCTGGGGAGCAAATGTAATCCAACTCTAATAATAAGTCAGCGTTCAGCTTATAGGGAAAACTATCAATTATGAAAACTGCGTTTTTATTTCCGGGACAAGGTGCCCAAAATATAGGGATGGGCAAAACAATTGCTGAATCCTCACCAATTGCCGCAAAAATATTCGACAAGGCAAACGAAATACTCGGATTTGATTTAAAGAGTATTTGCTTTGAAGGGCCAGCCGAAAAATTAAACACAACATCTATTTCGCAGCCGGCAATTTTTACAACTTCGGCTGCTGTGCTGGAAGTCTTCAAAAATAATTCTGAAACAGCAGGCATTACGCCAGACGTTACAGCCGGCCTTAGCTTAGGCGAATACACAGCCCTTTATGCAGCCGGCGTAATCAGCTTTGAAGATGCACTTATTCTCTGCTCAAAACGTGGCCAGGCAATGCAGGCCGCTGCCGAAACAAATCCAGGAGCGATGGTTTGCCTGATTGGCCTTGATGCCGAAAAAACAAGTCAGCTCTGCGACCAAGCCGCTGAAGGTGAAACTTTAGCCAGCGTTAATTTTAATTGTCCCGGCCAAATCGTAATAAGCGGAACAAAATCGGCCTGCGAAAGAGCAGAAAATCTTGCGGAAAAATATGGGGCGGCAAAAGCAGTACGATTGGCTGTTTCCGGCGCATTTCACACTAAAATGATGGCCTCTGCAGCTGATGCACTAAAAGAAGCTCTGCAAAATGCAAAAATAGCTGACCCTGCAAATATAAAAATCATTGCAAATATTGACGCTGACTATTATACAACAGGTGAAAATGTCAGGGAAGGTTTGATTAAACAGCTGACTTGCCCTATACTCTGGCAAAAATGTATGGAGCGATTGCTGGCCGAAGGAGTAGAAAATTTCTACGAAATAGGGCCGGGCAAAGTTTTAACTGGACTTATGAGAAGGATTAACAGAAAAACAAAAGTAATTAGTTATAGTTAATTGTAATTAATTATTAACAGGATTTGGAGGTTTGTAAATGTCGGAAAAAAGATTAGCAGTAGTAACAGGAGCCGCAAGAGGAATAGGCCGAGCAGTTGTTCTCGCACTTCTCAAACAGGGACGAGCCGTTGCAGGACTCGACATTAATAAAGAGCAGCTTGGCGAACTTGAAAAAGTTGTCAAGGAAGCCGGTTTTACCTGCGAAGCATTATGCGTAGATATTACTAATACAGCTGAGCTTACAAAAACATTTGATACTTTGTCGGAAAAATACGGCGGGATTGGTATTTTGGTAAATAACGCCGGCATTACCCGTGACAAACTTATGATGCAAATGGAAGATGAAGATTTCGACAAAGTTATTGCGGTCAATCTGCGAGCAGCTTTTATTGCAACACGCTTGGTTTCTCGTTCTATGATTCGCAATAAGTTCGGCAGAATTATCTGTTTGAGTTCCGTTTCCGGCGTAATTGGAAATGCAGGTCAGGCTAATTATTCCGCAAGTAAAGCCGGCCTTATTGGAATGACAAAATCGGTTGCGCGCGAACTTGCCCGAAAAAATGTTACGGCAAATTGTATTGCACCGGGTTTTATTATCAGCGATATGACTGATAAATTGCCGGACCCGGTAAAAGAAGCTGCAAAACAAATGATACCACTTAGAAGATTCGGCACAGTTGAAGACATTGCTAATGCGATTGCATTTCTCGCCAGCGACCAGGCCGGTTATATCACTGGACAAGTGCTTTGCGTGGATGGCGGAATGGCAATGTAATTACAGTTGTTTATGGTTTGCAACCTGACAGATATTCTGGTATTAGTAAACGCTGAAAAAAAATAAAAAAACATTTGTAGATAAGTGTTTTAGAGAGTATATTACCAGCCCAAAATGAAGGCAAATAAAAGCAATTAAAAATTCCTATACATAGTTAAGGAGAAAACACAAGTGGCTACTGACGGATTGGATGCAAAAACAGTTGAAAGCAAAATAATTGACATAATAAGTGAACAAATGGGCGTTGATAAGTCGGAAGTATCACGCGAAACATCGTTCATTAACGACCTGAATGCAGACTCTCTCGATACAGTCGAATTGGTCATGGAATTTGAAGACGAATTCGATATGAGCATTCCAGATGAGGAAGCTGAAAAAATCCAGACCGTTGGCGCTGCAGTCGATTATATTGTTAAAGTGAGCAATTCTGACAACTAGTAATAGCGAATAAATTAAATATGACAAGACGAAGAGTTGTTATTACCGGCTTGGGTTGCATTACCGCCTTAGCAGAATCAGTTGATGGTCTTTTTGCTGCGTTGTGTGCGGGCAAAAGTGGCATATCTGCCATTGAATCCTTTGACACAAGCGCGTATCCGGTGCGATTTGGCGGTGAAGTCAAAAGTTTCATTGCGAAAAATTACATCGACCAGCGCGAGAGCAAAAGAATGGACCGCTTTACGCAATTCGCAGTTGCAGCAGCCGGCCAAGCCGTCAAGGACAGCGGGCTTGATTTCGCAAAAGAAGACCTTTGGCGAACAGGAGTTATCGCCGGCACAGGCATAGGCGGTATTAAGGAAATCGAAGACCAGCATTTGCGACTACTAAAAGGCGGCCCCACAAGAATTTCTCCATTTTGCGTTCCACGACTTATGAGCAACGCAGCCAGTGGCAATATCGCTATTACCTACGGCCTAAAAGGACCTAATATTGCCGTTACAAGCGCCTGTGCTTCGGGAAGTCATGCAATCGGAGAGGCCTTTTACAATATTCTCGATGGCCGCAGCGATGTAATGATTACTGGCGGCTCAGAGGCGGCTCTTACGCCAATTGGATTGGCTTCATTTTGTGCAGCCAGATCGCTGAGCGTCAGAAATGACAATCCCACAGCAGCTTCACGGCCATTCGATAGAGACAGAGATGGCTTTGTGCTTTCTGAAGGAGCCGGAATTATAGTTCTTGAAGAATACGAACACGCCAAAGCTCGCTGTGCAAATATCTATGCAGAGCTTCTCGGCTACGCTGCAACCGATGATGGCCACCACATCACAGCTCCCCTGCCAGATGGTGCAGGTGCAGCAAAAACAATGCAGCTGGCACTTGAGGTTGCAGGCATAGACAAGGAAAAAGTCGATTACATTAACGCTCACGGAACTGGAACAGAACTAAATGACATAGCTGAAAGCTCAGCAATAAGAACTGTTTTTGGCGACCACGCATATAAATTGGCCGTAAGCTCGACCAAGGGTTGCCTTGGCCATTTGCTCGGCGCAAGCGGAGCTGTTGAACTAATCATATGTGCGAAAGCAATTACAGAATCGGTTATACCACCCACCATAAATCTCGAAAATCAGGATACTCGCTGCGGTGCGAAGATGGATTACGTTCCGCTGGAAGCTCGCCAGGCAAATATCAATGTTGCGGCAAGCAATTCTCTCGGATTTGGCGGACATAATGCTTGCTTGGTTATTGGAAAAATTTAAGGGTAGCTCTAATAATTGCTTTTGAGCGACAGGTAGAAGATTTTTGATCTCTGACAAGAAAGACAAATGAGCCCTATTGGTGGATAAGGCGGCTTTTGTCTGACGCAGGCCAGAATCAAAAAGATTCGCATGTTCGCCAAAATGAATTTTTAGAGGTTCCCTTAAAGTTTAGCTTTTATATTTTTCCCGAAGTAGCCGCAAATTCGCAAGTGAAAGAAAAATTATGAATATTGTTCTGGCTTGTTTAATTTTGGTTCTCGGGCTGGCAATAATATGGAAATCCGCTGATTTACTTGTAGCTGGCGCAGTTGCATTCGCTGAACATTTCGGCATAAGCCAATTCATAATCGGTTTAACTATAATAGCTATTGGCACTTCCGCACCTGAAGCTGCTACCGGAATTGCCGCTGCTATTCGAGGTGCCGGCGATATTGCTATTGGAAATGTTTACGGCTCAAACATCGCAAATATAGCTCTTGTTGGCGGTTTATGCGCGATTATTGCACCAATTACCGCAGCAAAAAGGATGCTCAAACTTGAAATACCTTTTATGCTTTTTGGTGCATTGCTTTTATGGCCGGTTCTGCATAATTTAAATCTGTCACGTTTGGAAGCCGCTGGTTTATTAGCCATTTTCACTGCGATGATGTTTTTAATTGTGCGATTCGCAGAAAAAAACCAGC
>JAGLNB010000064.1 GCA_023139715.1 Planctomycetota bacterium
TCAAATACTTTGACATTTGGCCAACAAACCATAGACTATTGTCTCTGAACCGGTTATTTCGACCATAATCGGGTTTTGGTTTAGCGCACTTTAATATTTTCTGTTCGTATTTAGGCCATCATGAGGACAAGGATGGCAAAGAAGATTGCACAGCAATATTGAAATATTGCGAGCAAATCTGATGCCGCCAGCCAAAGCCACAATAGGCATAAAGCGAACACGAAAAATTAAATTGCTCTAGGTTTATGGTAACAAATATGCCAAACGGATTTGACAATAGTATAATTAATCAGGTTCAACAAGCCAGCGATATTGTTGACGTTATAAGTGAGCATGTAAACCTTGTTCCGAAAGGCAGGGAGATGGTCGGCTTGTGTCCATTTCACGAAGACCATAAGCCAAGTATGTGTGTCAATAACGTAAAGCAAATATTTAAATGTTTTGCGTGTGGTGCTGGAGGAGATGTATTCAAATTTGTGCAGATGCGGGAAAATCTGACTTTTCCACAGGCAATAGAAAGATTGGCTCAGCGAGCGGGAATAGAGATAAAAAAAACAAGTCATCATTCTTCAGCATCCAATGTAAATCAGATTAATCCCAATATTTTGGCAAAAGTAAATGCGTGGGCAGCCAAATATTTCCAGGCCAATTTATATGATGATAAAAAGGGCAAGTCGGTTCGGGATTATATAGCCGAAAGAAAAATAACGCATGAAAGTATAAAAAAATGGAATCTGGGGCTTGCTGTTGGCATACAAAACGACTTGATGCAAGCGGCAAAAGTTAAAGGCATTTCAGAAAAATTGCTGAGCAGTGCCGGATTGATAGTAAATCGAAAAGGCGGCGGTTTTTGTGATAAATTTGCAGACCGGTTGATGTTTGCAATTACAGATATAACAGGACGAGTAATCGGTTTTGGCGGACGAACGTTGGTTGGAGCTGATGCCAAATATATAAATTCACCAACAACAGCTTTGTTTGATAAAAGTAATTCGGTTTATGGACTTGAGCAGGCACGGCATAAAATAGTGTCTTCGCAAACGGCGATCGTTGTGGAAGGTTATACTGATTGTATAATGCCGCATCAGTTTGGCTGTACAAATGTTGTTGCGACACTGGGAACCAGTTTTACTCCCGGCCATGCGAGAATTTTGCGAAGATATGCAAAAAAAATAGTGTTAATTTTTGATAGTGATATTGCTGGAATAAAGGCATCAAATAGAGCTATTGATGTTTGTCTTTCACAGCACATCGATATAAAAATTGCATCAGTGCCAGAAGGTAAGGACCCATGTGATTTTGTTCTAAATGCCGGAAAAGAAAAATTTGAAGAGTTGGCAGATAAAGCTATAGATGTTATGCAGTTTAAGTGGGACAAACTTACAGAAAGTTTTGATGATTCAAATACATTTGTGGATAATAAAGCGGCAATTGAAGAATTCCTGCAAACAATAGCCACTGCAATGCAAACTGGAAGATTAACAGCAATAGATAAAGGATTAATAGTCAATCGGCTTTCAAAAATTATCGGCCTTGAAAGCGAAGAAATAAATCATGATTTAAATAATCGCTTGGCCAGAATTGTGAGAAATGCAAGCTATCAAAATGCTGCTCCAAATAAAAAACCAAAATTTAAAATTCCAGATTCAGGTGAGGGGACATATGCCCTCGCCAAGCGGGAAATACTGGAAGTATTACTTAATGAGCCGGAATTGTTTGAAACAGTAGAGAAGGAAATTGCTGTTGATATATTTGATACGCCAATATTAAAACAAGTAGCGGAAATCCTGTTTAAAATATTAAGAAAAGGACAGAAAACATCTCCGCTTAGAGCTATTTTGAATGAGACTGAATCGGTTGAGCTTAGTGCATATATTGTGGAATTGGCAGAGGCAGGGGAAGTGAAAGGCAACTTCAAAAATCGTTTGGCTGGAGCAGTTAAGGCAATACAAAGATACAAAACTCAAATAAGAAAAACTGACATTAAGGAAATGGACGACCAGAAACAGTTCTTACGCAGAATTTGTGAAAATACCGGAAAAGAAAACCCACATAGTTTGGGAATGATGTAAATATCAATAACGAATAATTCGAAAACAAACTTATTGTGAGAGGATGCCAACTGTGGCAAAAAAAAGACTAAAAGCAGCTAAACCGGATACAAGTTCCAAAGATAACCAGGCCAATACTCAATCTCTGGCAGATGCGGAGAACAAAGATGCTGAAAAACAAATAAAAGCTCTTATTGAAAAGGGTAAAAAGAAAGGGTATCTCACTTACGAAGAAACAAATGATAATCTTTCTGAAGATATTATTAGTCCCGCTCGTCTGGACAGGCTATTGGCAACTCTTGATGAAATGGGTATAGGTTTGATTGATGAGGCGGATGTTGAAAAACAGCCAGAAGCAGATTTTGAATCGGACGATGAAAGTGGAGATAAAACAGGTTTTGATGGACAGTCCAAAGAAGACGATGATGAGGTGCTTGAAAGGCAGCTTGTTGGAAGTCAAACCAGCCACAGAATCGATGACCCAATAAGAACTTATCTTACGCAAATGGGGCAAATTCCGCTGCTCAAAAGGGAGGAGGAAATTGCTCTGGCTCGAAAGATTGAAATTGCAAGAATGTCGTTTAGAAGAAAAATGCTCAGTTCAGATTACTGTGCAAAGAACACGCTGGAAATAATACAAAAAGTAAACGATGGCATTTTGTCTTTTGACAGGACTATGAAAACCAGCACCGCAGAAAACCTTATACGAAGGGTAATCAAAAAACGGCTGCCTCAAAATATTGAAACGGTAAAAAAACTTCTTGAAATCAATCAGGATATGTTTAATAAGGCGGTGCAACTGAAATCCGAGGAAGCTCAAAAAGGCATCTATAAACAGGTATACAGAAACAGGCGAAAAATCGCAACACTGCTGGAAGAGCTAAGCTTGAGAATAAGCAGAATTCTGCCTATGAAAAATAAACTACATAGCATCAGTCAAAAGGTGCATCAGTTAGAGCGAATTATTCAGGCAGGAATAACAAGCGACTATACTAAAGAAGATATTCATGCGATGCGGCAGGAGATGGCTGGACTTCAGGAATTGTTGATGGAAACGCCGAAACAGCTCGATAAAAGATTACGCATTATCGATAGGGTCTTTGATCAGTATGACCAGGCCAAACGCACACTCTCAAGCGCAAATCTTAGATTAGTCGTCTCAATTGCCAAAAAGTATCGAAATCGCGGTTTGAGTTTTCTCGATATAATTCAGGAAGGCAATACCGGACTAATGAGAGCTGTTGATAAATATGAATATCGCAGAGGATATAAATTCAGTACATATGCCACATGGTGGATTCGCCAGGCAATCACAAGGGCGATAGCCGACCACGCACGAACAATTAGAATTCCAGTGCATATGATAGAAACAATGAGCCGGCTGCGGACAGTTAGTAAAAATCTGCTCCAAAAACTTGGCAGAGAACCAACCGTTGAGGAAATAGCCGAAAAAGCTGATATGAGTTTGGAGGAAACACGAAGGGTTCTTAAAATATCCAAGCATCCAATTAGTCTTGACAGGCCCATAGGCGAAAGTGAAGACAGTTATTTCGGCGATTTTATTGAGGATGATGATGTTGATTCACCTGTTTCTTCAGCTACTCAGGAAATGCTCAAGGAAAGAATCGATTTGGTTTTGAAAACGCTTTCGTATCGTGAACGCGAGATTATCAAGTTGCGATACGGAATTGGCGATGGCTATACTTATACGCTGGAGGAAGTTGGCAGGATTTTTAAAGTTACCCGCGAACGTGTCCGGCAGGTCGAGGCAAAAGCGATAAGAAAAATGCAGCATCCGGTCAGAGCTCGCAAGCTTGAAGGATTTTTAGATCACAAAACGGCTTAAGCAGCTGCGCTCAAAATAGAAGGATATTAAAAATGATTATAAAGGATTTATGGTTGAAAACGAGTAATTGGCTGCAAAGTCATAGGCCGCTCAAAACCACAGATTATCAGCCGCAAATAGGCAATGATGGGCTGATAAGTCAAAACGGCGAACAAATGCAATCAAACGCCGATGAAGAAAACAGGATTCTTGTTAAAACAGCTAACGCAGAAGATAAATCGCAATCAATTGAAAAACTACAAGCTGGTTTCAATAAACTTATCGGGCAGTTAGAGGGCATAAATGAACATCTAAACAGTCAAGTCGGTCAGCACGAAAATCTGATGAGTCAAATGAGCAAGCTGCCTGAATTGCTCGAAAGTTTTCCAAATGTTGTGGAAAATCAAAAGCAATTAAGCCAGCAGCTATTTGAGCAGCTAAAGGCAAATGTTGCCAAAGAACATCAATTTATAGATGCTGTAGAAAAAATACCAAGAGAAACTGCCAAGCAAACCGATGCCTTAATTGAAATCGACCATCAGCTTGCTGCAGCTGCGAATGTCGATGCGCAAATAGCTGGAAATTTCAATAAGTTCAATGAAACGCTGGGCAAATTAAATCAAAGCACCGCCAGCCAAACCGACAGTATTATGCAAATGAGTAAAACTTTTTCCGCCAGCGACAGATATTTGAAATATATTATATCAAGACAAAATAAACGTTTTATGTGGATATTTGTAACCGCTATAGGTGTTTGCCTGTTTGCTATACTGCTGTTGACGGGCATTATTATTTATTTGAAACAATAAGTTTAATTTTTTTCTTGAATATGGTTTAACTGCTTGGTAGAAGTTTAATAGTCAGCTCTTTGAAAATATGGGTAATCTAAGTATAGGTCTCGGTGCTTTGTGTGCTGAGATAATAAAATGGGAATGCGGTTAAAATCCGCAACGGTCGCGCCGCTGTGAGCGTCTGTTCCGTTTGTTGAGCTAAAACGGAAATCCAAGAAACAGCTTGTTCCACTTTCTAATACTGAAAATCAGTATTGGATGGGAAGGAGTTTCAAGGTAAGATGCAAGTCAGAAAACCTGCCTATGGTTAGTTAGTATTTACAGTGTTCTCGCGATTTGGAATACGATAAACTGTTGGCAGGATTAGCTTTCTCTGTGTGTAAAGTAAACGAGTGCCGATAGTTTAACTGGTTGATAATTTAAACCGTCGTTTCCTTCGTGGGAACGGCGGTTTTTTTTATTTTAAGAGCTCTCGCGTTAAGAGCCAGCCAGAGAAGGAGGTTTGAGTAAATGAAAAACAAAATAATATAATGTTAAAACAAAAGAGTAACTGATGAAAAATTTATAAATATTTTTTTAGCAACAATTAAGAAGTAAGAGGAGAAAAAATGGTTTCGAAGAGAGTGATGATTTTAATGGTTGTTTTAACGATAAGCACCTGTGCAATGGCAACACCTGTTTATTATGATAGCCAGTGGGTAGATATTGAAGGAGAAGTAGGAACAGGAAGTTGTGAAACTATAATCGTAATCGATTGGGAGTACGGTGTTACAGAATCGCATGCCTGGCTTTACAAGTGGAACACGTCAGTTGTAGTGTCGGATGCTTATGATACTATTATGGGTGTTTTTAGCACTTTTGCCTGGTCGCAAACGGCATTTGTTGATTACATAAACTATAATGACGGAATTGATAACCACCAAACAATTAATACCGGTTGGTTGTCTTTTTGGAATAAAGATTCCGGCAACTGGGCGATGAACGGCGAAGGTGTTTATGCGCAAGCTCTTCTGGATGGCGGCTGGTCAGGTGCAATTGCCGATGACTATCCCGACTGGGGTGATGTTGCACCTACAGTGCCGACTCCCGAGCCGGCTACTATAATGCTATTAGGAATAGGTGGTTTACTGTTTCGCAGAAAATAAGTGAGTTTAGAATGGATGGGGTTGTTATTACAGCCCCATCCGTGGCAATAAAAAGGGAAATAATGTTTACCAAAAAAACACGAATAATTTTACTTACGATTTGCTTTTTCTTTATCACAACTGCCAATGCCTATGATTACGATTCTAATGATTTCGTTTCCGAAGTTGTCAGTTTCAATGGGCCATTTGGCTCAAGTCCCCACGATGAGCCGAATTCTGTTCTTGGCAAACCGGCTACATGGATATATGATTTCTGGGGTTCAAAGCAGGTTATTGCGTGTTCGTTAGTTATGCCAGCTTATTTCACAGACCCAAATGGAAAAAAACTGGTTGTCTTAATAGGAACTAATGATGTAAGCGATATTAATGAAAGCTCCGAAATAATCGTAGAATTTAATCACAGGGTTAGTGATGACATCGGCAATCCTTATGGAATTGATTTTCTTGTTTTCGGAAATTCTTTTTTTGACAGAGT
>JAGLNB010000065.1 GCA_023139715.1 Planctomycetota bacterium
TCTGTCCCGTATTAAATCTCACCACGACAATACTGCTTTCTCCCATATCGACAAATTCTTTTATTCTTCCGTATCCAAATTTTTCGTGTTTGACCGCCTGGCCTGTGAAAAATTCAGGAATTTCATCAATTGTATAAGAGGGTTCGGATTGCCGTTGCATAGCATTGCTATTGGTTTTTATAAAATCACTTCCAAGTTCATAGAGAAATTGCGAAGGCACAACTCGTAGCATCTGGCCGTGAATTGTTCTATACCTTGAATAGCTAATGTAAAGTCCTTCTTTTGCCCTTGTTATTCCCACGAAAAATAATCGGCGTTCTTCTTCAAGTTCATCTTTATCGGTACTGCTTCTTTCGTGCGGCAGCAGGCCATCTTCAAGCCCAACGATAAAAACATTTCCAAACTCCAAGCCCTTTGCAGCGTGCAGCGTCATAAGTGAAACCCGCTCATTTGACGCATCATAAGCATCTGTATCGCTGAACAGTGATATTTGCTGCAGCCAGTCCAATAATGAGGCCTCTTCTGCCTGCTGGTCGTAAAGAGCTGCTGCATTTATAAGTTCATTAGCATTTTCCAGTGCGCTGTTTTCCGTATCGCCGCTAACCTCAAGAGATTTTTTCAAGCCGGATTCAACAAACACTCGCTCAGCAATCGCCGCAACCTTTTGGCCGCAATCAGGTTGAATATTTCCGGAAACATATTTTTGGAATTTTTCAAGCATATTTGCAAAAACAGCGACCTTTGCCTTCGGTGCAGCCGATAGAGTTTCAATATCTTTTACTTTCCCCAACGCCTCGAAAAAGCTGATGTTGTGTGCAATTGCATATACATTTATTCTATCTATCGTTGTTTTTCCAATCCCGCGAGTTGGGGTATTGATAATTCTAAGCAGTGCGGTCTGGTCATTTGGATTTACAAGCACTTTCAAATACGCCAGCAAATCCCGAATTTCTTTTCTATTGTAGAATTCAGTTCCTCGCACAATTTGATATGGTATCTGATTTTCAATAAATGATTCTTCTATTGTCCTGCTCATGGAATTTACGCGATAGAACACAGCTATATCTCTTACAGAAATTCCATGCTCGACCAACTGCCGGATTTTTTGAGCGATGCCGTCAGCTTCTTCGGCTTCGTCTTCAAATTCTGTTATTGCAACATCTGCAGCAGGTTGTCTCGTCGGGATAAGTTTTTTCTGTTTTCGGTTCTGATTTTTCTCAATCAACTCATCTGCCATTTTGAGTATTTCGGGCTTACTTCTGAAGTTTTCTTCGAGTTTTACAACAAGAGCATCCGGCCAATCGTTTTCAAATGCCAGTATGTTGCCAATATCCGCTCCTCGCCAGCGATAAATGGATTGGTCGGGATCGCCTGCGGCGCAAATATTACTGTGCAGCGAAGCAAGCAATTTGGCAATTTTGTATTGAGCGTGATTTGTATCCTGATATTCATCGATGAGCAGAAATTTGAAGCGATTTGCAATCTCCGAGCAAACATCCGGATTATCCTGCAGCAGAAACGCTGTTTTCATTAATAAATCATCAAAATCGAGAGCATCACACTGAGTCAAAATATTTTGATATTGAGTATATATTCTCGCTAACATCTTTGGAAAGAATTCGGTGGCATTCTCTTTGAAATTCTCAGCAGTTATCAATTTATTTTTCAGCGACGATATCGCATCAAGCATTCTAACTGGTGGAAAATTTGTCTTATCGAGTTCACAGATTTTGACAGCTTGTTTTATACACTTTGCCTGATCAGCAGAGCTATATACGCTAAAATTGGAATTTATTTTTGCCTTATCCGCATATTGCCGCAGGAGCCGAACACAGAGAGAGTGAAAAGTGCTTATGTGCGAACCAGTCGCAATGCCCATAACCGATACTCTTTCTCTCATTTCTTTGGCAGCTTTATTTGTGAATGTTATTGCACAGATGTTATATGGTTTTACGCCCGACGCTATCAGCGCAGCGATACGGTGCATAATTACACAGGTTTTTCCGCTGCCGGGACCTGCCAGAATAAGCAATGGCCCTTCAATATGCGAGACTGCTTTTTTTTGTGAAGGTGTTAATTGATTTTGATATGTCATTTGGATTCTTCGGGCTTTTTTTGTTGCTGCTTATTTAATTCCGTTTCGAGATGCTGTAATTGCTCAGCAAGTTTTGGTCTTTCATTTTTTATTCTGCCGAGCAGGTTACGTCTTAAATCCGGCGGATACTGCCAGTCATTGATAAAATCAAGCAGCGCCAAATACCTCAGCAATTTAAAATCAAGCAGATTTATTCTCTGCCTGCTGTTTTCGTCGGAATATAGGGTTTGGTAATGGTCGTATATTTCCTTTGCCATTTTTTCTTTACTGAACGCATCATCGTCATCTCGCATAGCATATCTGAAATAGCTTTCACGAAGGAGCATTTGTATTATTTCCTTTGCGTCATTGATTCCAAGATTACGAATTTCTTCTCGCAGCCTATCTCTTACATATACAGCAAGGGGGACATTAAATTCTTCACGCGGATACAGTTGTCTTAACTGGTTGTAAATCTTTTCTGCCTGCCTGATATGGCCCGCCTGATAAAAAGAGGCCACGGCGTTTTTGAGCATATTTCTATGACCGATTTTTAGCGATTCGTAAGTTCCTTTTCTCTGGCCTTTATACTTTTCTATGGCTGCCAGTCTGCATTTGTTATACGATTCAAACATCCGCAAATCCGGCCGCAAAAATATTTCATAATTTACATTTTGCGTATTCGATTCTGATTGGCCGATGGATTTATAAATGAAAATTTTTCCATTACGAAAAAGGTCCTGCAAACTATTATTTACGATTCT
>JAGLNB010000066.1 GCA_023139715.1 Planctomycetota bacterium
TCAGTCTTAGCTGCCTGCATTCAACGGTATCGTATCTGGGTTTTTCCAGTTCGTAGTAGATATATTCCAGCGACATCGTTTTGTCGTAGCTTTCGACTGGGAAGATTTCACTAAACAATCCTTCCAGCCCACTACGATTTCTTTTTGTCGGCAGAGCATCTCTTTGCAGAAAACGCGCATAGCTTTCGCGCTGCACAGCCACCAGATTAGGAACTTCCACGGCATCCTGAGCTTTGCCGAATTTGCGAATATTCAAAGCCATTTAGCACCTCATATTTTACAACACAAGCGCACACATATCGTTAATTTGTACACACTTAGTAGTTTGTTCTTAGCCAATTTACAAACAGCATCAGTTTTACGAAAAAACAGTGCATCCCTCGCGATTTGCACACATTAATAGTTTGTTTTTTTAAGCTAATTCAACAGTAGCACCAGCTGCTTCGAGCTGACTTTTGGCTTCTTCTGCCTCTGCCTTGCTCAGACCTTCTTTAACTGGGTTTGGCGCGCCATCAACAAGGTCTTTAGCTTCTTTTAATCCGAGTCCTGTTATAGCTCTTACTTCTTTAATGACCTGGATTTTCTTTTCACCAAAGCTCTTGAGAATTACGTCGAATGTTGTTTTTTCTTCGACTTCTGCTTCGCCCGCACCTGCTGCCGGTCCAGCCATAACAACGCCGCCAGCTGCCGGTTCAATTCCGTATTCATCCTTGAGGTAATCGCCAAGTTCCTTGGCTTTCATCAAAGTAAGCTTGACGATTTTATCGCCGAGGTCTTTAATGTCTTTGCTCCACTCTTTTGTTTCTTTTACTTCAGCAACTTCTTTGACTTCTGCTGCCTGCTCTACTTTTGCATTATCTTCCGACATTTTTACAATTCTCCAATCTGTCCAACGCTCGATGGTAGCCAAAACCACACATTTCGTTTAACCCTTTTTGGCAAAAGCCAAAAAAACAGGGACAACCATCTCAAGCAATATATTTCGTCATTCGTGATGCGTATTGCGTATGTCGTAGCTGCTCACTCTGAACTGACATCTGCGGCCAGTAGCTCGCGATACGCACAACGCAATACAGTATTTTATGCTGCTTCTGCCTGCTTTTCTGCATTTTCGATAATCGTTTTTATGCATCCGGCAATAGCTCCAGCCGGTGAACCGATACTTGAAGCCAGTCTTGCACCTGGCGATTTTGCAAGCATAACGATTTGACCCTGCAGCTCAATTCTTGTCGGCATTTTCGAGAGTGCCATAGCTGCATCTGCATCGAGAGCCGCACCATCAAGAAAGGCACCCTTAATATCAAGTTTGGCAATTTTCTTTGCCCAGTCAGCTATTTCCTTTGCAACATCAACTATGCTATCGCCGCCGTAAGCCACAGCACAAGGCCCGCTAAACAGAGACGATGCTGAATCAATTCCGCAATTCGCCAGTGCCTTATCAAACAATGAATTCTTAACTACGAGCAGATGAATTCCTTTTCCTTTCAGCTGCCCTCTCAATTGATTACCATCGGTTCCGCCAACACCTTTGGTACTTACAATGAGAAATTCGTTAATGTTTTCATTATTGATTTTCTGCTCAAATTGCGACTGCAATAATCCTTTTACGTATTTACTCATAATTTTTACCTAACCTGTCAGTTCTGTAATTCAAAACTAAAAAGAACGCAGAGCCACCTTCAGCCCTGCTCTATTTTCTTTTATGACCCTTACTTTTTTAAACATTTACAATTACGGACGGACTCATCGTTGCGGACATAGACATTTTTTTAATATATGTACCTTTTGCAGAGGCCGGCTTATTTTTTTTAATATGTTCGACAAACGCATTTGTATTATCGATTAGCTTTTCTTTTTCAAAGCTTTGTTTGCCAACGATTACATGGACATTTCCACCAGAATCGTTTTTGAATTCGACTTTTCCAGCTGCGAATTCTGCTACTGCCTCAGCCACTTTTGCAGTAACCGTACCATTTTTTGGTGATGGCATTTTTCCCTGCGGGCCGAGCACTCTTCCGAGCTTTCCAACTTTTCCCATAACTCTTGGCGAAGCGATAGCCACGTCGAAATCCATCCATCCATCTGTTATTTTTTTCACGAGCTCATCGCAACCGACTTCAATTGCGCCGGCGGCTTTTGCCTCTTCTATTTGCGAGTCATCACAGAAAGCGATAACTCTTTTCTTTTTACCGATTCCGTGCGGCAGTGAGATTGAGCCGCGAACGAGCTGGTCTGC
>JAGLNB010000067.1 GCA_023139715.1 Planctomycetota bacterium
GCAGCAATTTGGGCCCTGAGGGAGTAATCGTCGGCCTGGATGTTGATAAAAATGCTGTCCAAAGGGCCCATTTAAAATTAGACGAACTTACTTGCAAAGTTGTTTTGATTAACTCAAATTTTTCTCAAATTGCCGAGCAGCTCCTCGAGCAGAACATTAAAAAAGTTGATTTCATTCTCGCAGATTTAGGCGTCTCTTCGCAGCAGTTGGCCGATTCCGAAAAAGGCCTTAGTTTTCAGGTTGATATGCCGCTGGACATGAGAATGGATGCTCAATTGGAAACCACCGCAGCTGAAATAATTAGCAGAACAAATGAAAATGATTTGGCCGATTTAATTTTTGAATTTGGCGAAGAAAGAGCTTCGAGAAGAATTGCACGATTTATTGTTGAAAATAGAAAAATTAAGCCGATAGAAACTACAGGCGAACTTGCTGCAATAGTGTGCAGGGCGCTGAAACGGCCAGGAAAAAAACAACAAAGAAACAGGATACATCCGGCAACGAGAACTTTCCAGGCACTTAGAATTGTTGTCAATGATGAGCTGGGAAGTTTGAGAGAGCTGCTTACTGCTGCACCATCGATTCTAAAAGAAAATGGCCGAATAGCTATTATAAGTTTTCATAGCTTGGAAGACAGATTAGTTAAATATGATTTCAAAGAGAAGGCAAAGGACGGCTTTTATAAAATAATTACGAAAAAGCCAATCGTGCCAACGAAAGAAGAAATAGCCGAAAATCGGCGAGCAAGAAGTGCGAAATTGAGAATAGCACAAAGGGTTATGAGTTCCAAGTAAAAGAATTCAACGAACAATGAACTACTAACAACGAACAATGGAGTGTCGTTTATGACTTCGGATGCAAAAGTCGGATTACTATTGGGTTTGGTTTTCATATTTATTATCGCCTTTGTTATTAACGGCTTGCCGCATTTCAATGCCCAAAAAGATAATAACGAGCTTACTACGAGTATGGTCAGTTCAGGCAATAGTTCGCTTGGCATTGCTGCAAGTCAGCGAAAGACCAGTTACAAAACTGCCTGCCGTTCGCAATTGGCGGAAAGAAAATATACTCCTGTTATAGCTCAGCCGGCAAAGGACGAAGGGATTCGCTTTGAAACGGCGTTGCCAAAAAGTGTATCCGCTCCTGCAAACAAGACCGCAAAACAATTTCTGGCTCCTGTTCAAAAGGCAGCTTATAAAGTTGTAAAACAGAAACCGGCTCCACAAAAGATTAGTATCCCAAAAACAATTCTGCCAAGAGTTTATGTAATCGAGTCTGGTGATACGCTGGCTTCAATAGCGAAAAAGTTTTACGGCTCCGAGCAGGGCAACAGGAAAATCAATGTTGGCAAAATATTTGCGGCCAACAGGACAGTGTTAAAATCCGCTGACCAAATTCACGTTGGCCAAAAATTGATTATTCCTGCTATTTCAGATGTGGTTACAAATTATAAAAAGGTTTCGACTGTCAAATCGACCATCAAAAAAACCAACTTTGCAAAAGCAAAAGTTTATATTGTGCGAGATGGCGATAGTTTGTGGAAAATAGCTGCTTCGCAGTTGGGCAATGGCAGCAGGTACACCGAATTGGCAGCGTTAAATGCCGGCATAATAGATGATGAAGATAATCTGACTGTCGGAACGCGTTTGAAACTGCCGAGAAAATAATTTTTATGGTTAGTAGGCATGTCTTGAGCGTAGCCGAAAGAGTCGAACCATTTGTAGTTGCATTGCAAATCTAAATATCGATTATGAAATCCAGATTTTGTTTCATCTTTGTTGTTTTCTGCATCACAACTGTTTTAATTTTTACCGTTTATTTACGCAGCAGCGATAAACGAATTTTCTATCAGCTTTGCAAAAATAAAGCTGAGCAGAGCCGACTAAAACAGCAGCTCTGGCAAAGACAATTACGATTGGAAAATCTTATAAATCCAGCAGCCGTATCTGAGCAGGTCAGCCGATAGTGAAACACTTTAAAATTATTATTTTTTTGTTTGCTCTGCTTTTGGCGGCGTTACTTACGCTGATGGGAAGATGTTTTTATCTCCAGTTTTTCAAAAGCAGCCATTACATCCGGGTTTGTGC
>JAGLNB010000068.1 GCA_023139715.1 Planctomycetota bacterium
AAAAAGCCAATGTCCAAATGGTAAACGAGCTTGTGAATTTAATAACTGCTCAGCGTGCCTATGAAATAAATTCACGGGCAATCAAAGCAGGCGATGATATGCTGCGAACCGCAAACGAAATAGCGAGATAGGCAATCTTATGAATAAGAAATTTCTTTTTACCGTTTTTTCTCTGAGCTTGATGTGTGTTGTCTGTCAGGCATCAGATGATGGCAATGGTGATTTGCAAATTTATATGCCAAGAGAAATTACAGTTTCCGATAGCTCTATTAAACTTGGCCAGGTGGCAATCGTGCGGGGCGATGAATCAATTGTCGCAAGAGCCAGTGAAATCTCGCTTGGCAAAATTTCAATGCCGGGACAAAAAGTGGTTATTGACAGAGCTGTGCTTCTCGGCCGGCTTGCCTGTAACCAAATCGATTGTTCAAAAGTAAAGTTAACAGGTGCTGAAAAAATAACCGTCAGTCGCCAGCAGCAAGTTATTAAAGCTGATGAATTTGTTGAATTTGCAAAAACTTTTCTAAAAAAGAAAAAAACAGTTAATTCAACTTGTAGTTTTGAGCTGGTGCGAATGCCGAAGGAATTGCTGATAGAAACAGCTGATGAAAAAATCCAGATGCAGCCGTCTTTGATGCAAAGCGGAGCTTTGAGCGAAGTAAACGTTCAAATTGCGGTGATAAAGGAAGATGGCAGCACTATAGCTAAACGAAAAGTGAGCTTTCGGCCAAAATATCAGGTGCGAAAAGCAATAGCGCTAATTGATATTGCAGCTGGTGAAACCATAAATGAAAACAATATAAAAATAGAAAAGGCAGTTTCGAATTATCCACAATCGGCTGGATGGATGCCGCCTTACGGCTTGATTGCAAAACGGCCGCTCGCAGCGAAAACAGTAATAAATCCAAACACCGTTAGATTGCCGCAGGCAGAAATTATAGTAAAACGAAATCAAAATGTTGTAATCAGAGCCCAGAGTCCGGGAATTTTGATTACAGCTATCGGAAAAGCCCTCCAAAAGGGAAGAGTCGGCGATTGTATAAAAGTACGAAATGTGGATTCAAAAAGAATTATAACAGGAATAATAAGCGAAGACGGAGCAATCGAAGCTGTTTTTTAATTTTTAAGTTTCAATTTTTAATATTCTTTACTATTTGAGGTGAACGGATGAGTAAGAAAAAAACTTTAGCGTTAATAGCAGTGTTGTTTGTGATTGTTCTAACTGG
>JAGLNB010000069.1 GCA_023139715.1 Planctomycetota bacterium
GAGATGTGCTGACAATCCTGATTACCGAAAATGGCAAAATTGAAAACACAGTTACAAGAGATTTGTCCAAAAATACAACAAGAAGCAATGCTTTCGATGGCCAATTGGGAATTACTACTGATAATCATAATCTTCTGCCGAGAATACCGGCTTTCAATATGACGGCCAATTCTGACAAGACACTGAGTGGAAGTTCGGAGTTTGGTGATGAACGAAAAATCACTGATGAAATAACGGTTGTTGTTGTTGACCTTCTGCCAAATGGAAATCTTGTGGTTATGGGAAAACGTCAGCGGGATATCGCAGGTGATGTGCAGATGATTCAGGCAAGCGGAATTGTGCGGAGAAGTGATATTGCATTCAATAATACAGTCAGTAGTGAACAGGTGGCTAATTTTCATCTCGTAATATCAAACGAGGGAGTCAGCGAGACTTACAATAAAGTCGGATGGCTCGGACAGATATTCGATACAGTCTGGCCGTTCTGAAAAAGTAAAAACAGGACTATAAATGAAAAATAAAATAAAATATCAATTCGCAATTGCCGCTTTGCTAATAGTGGTGATGGCTAATAACGCAAAGCCGGAACGCATAAAGGATATTGTTGATATTCAGGGCGTTCGAGGAAACCCGCTAACCGGAGTTGGTCTGGTGGTTGGGCTGGCTGACACGGGTGATAAATCAAAGCCGTCACAACAAATGCTGACAAATATATTGCGAAATGCAGGAGTGGTACTTTCGCTTGATGATATGGCCAGCGGGGGGAGTATTGCTCTTGTTACCGTTACAGCGGAGCTAACGCCGTTTGCTCGCGAAGGTTCCAGAATCGATGTCGATGTTTCAGCAATAGCGGATGCGGAGAGCTTGCAGGGGGGAATGCTTTTACCAACTCCTCTCAAAGGTCTTGATGGTCAGGTTTATGCCGTTGCGCAAGGCGGAGTTTCAACTGGTGGATGGACGGTTTCAGGTCTCAGCGGCTCTGTTTCGAAGAACCATCAAACCGTTGCCCGAATACCAAGTGGGGCAATAGTTGAAAAAACGGAAATAGCTACGTTCGTAGAAAATATCGCAGGGCAAAGATTCATAACGCTGAATCTTAGAAACAGTGATTTTTCAACGGCTCGAAATGTAAGCAAAGCAATCAATAAAATAAATCCTGAAAGTACAATTGCAATTGATGCAGGTACAATAAGAGTGAGGGTGCCGGACAATATCGGCTACGCTGACATTGCCGGATTTATAGATGATATTACAACTCCTATGGTGAAAGTTGATACGCCTGCAATAGTGGTCATAAACGAGAGAACGGGAACCATAGTCGTTGGAGAAAATGTGGGGATTTCGACAGTTGCAATTTCGCAGGGAAGTTTGGTAGTCAAAATAAAGGAAACAGCCAATGTTTCTCAGCCGACAGCTATGTTTTCGGATGCCGGCTCAACCGTAAGAGTACACGAAACAATGATAGGTGTGGAAGAAAAACAGGGATATTTAATACCAGTTTATCAGACTGTTACAGTTTCCGATTTGGCTAAATCGCTTAATGCAATAGGGGCTACGCCAAGAGACCTGATAGCTATATTTAACGCTCTTAAAAAGGCCGGCGCTCTGCAGGCCAAACTTGAAATAATGTAGGAATTTAAAAAATGGATGCTGCACAATTGATATTAACTCAGCCGGTTTCACTGCCGAACCAATTGGAAAATATAACCAATACAGAAAAGCTGACGCAGGAAAAGAAAAAACAAATCGCAAAAGATTTTGAATCCGTTCTGCTTGGTAAAATGCTCGAAGAAATGCAAAAAACTGTTACGGATTGGGATGAAAGTGAAGATGGAGCCGCCAAACAGATTAAAGGAATATTTTCGATGTATCTCGCAAGGGATATTGCAAATAATGGCGGGATTGGAATATGGAAAGATATATATAAATCTATGGCTAATAATGGCAGAGTGGAAACGGCTTCGGAGTTGCCGGGTGAAAGTATATGAGAGTGATGGCATTTGAAATAATAGAAAAGAAAATCGATGAGCTGCTCGTCTGCCTCGATAAGGATATTCTGAATTTGCAGGAAAATCTGGCAATGCTCAACCAGCTGCGAGAATTACTTGTTAAAAGGGATGATGCCTCTTTGAGTAAAATGCTTGTAAGTATCAAGGAAAAAATGGGCAGTTACACTGAGCATAAATCAAAAAGGCAATCAATACTAAGCGAGCTGGCGAAAGCCCTGAATTGTAATGTGGAAAATGTAAAACTTACAATGCTTGAAAAAATACTGCCGGAAGAAAAAAAAACTCAGCTTTCAAAAAGAAAAATAAAATTAAAATCTTTGGTAGTAGAACTTAAAAAAGAACATTTAAGTACAGCATTACTTCTATCGGAGTGTAACAGGTTCAATCGCTTGCTGCTGAAAAGCGTTTTTGGACTCGGCGGTGAAAAAACGGTTTACTATAATTCAGATGGAACGACTAAACGGCAAAACGATGCGGCTTTTATGAATGTGTGGTCATAAAAAAAGCCAGATGAGGTCAATAAATGTCAAATTATTCAATAGGTATAAGTGGTATTACCGCAGCTCAAAAAGCACTTGAGGTGATTGGTAATAATATCGCAAATGCAGCTACTGAAGGCTACCATTGTCAGGAGATAGAGCTTAGTCCTGCTTACGCTTCGCAGGGAGCAGCATCAATGCTCGGTGGCGGTGTTAAGGTGGCCGGCGTTGCTCGAAAAATAGATACGCTCCTTGAACAGGAAATACTGAGACAAAAGTCAGCTCTCGAACAGGTCAATGTGGAATTGGCTACGCTGCAAAAGGTTGAGAATGCTTTTGGAGAGCTTTCAACTGACAGCGGTCTAAATGCAGCAATAGATGAGTTTTTCAATGCACTTGGAGAACTTGCAGCTAATTGCGAAGACCCAATTTGGCAGAATAACGCTGTAAGTGCCGCTGAAAGTATGGCTGGACAATTCACGTCGCTAGGCCAGTTTTTGGAGCGAACGCAGGCACAAGTAGTACTGGAAGCCCAAGCTGCTGTTGGCAATATCAACGTTCTAATAGATTCAATAGCTGAATTAAATGACAAAATCGAGAGAATGGAAATAGCCGGCGGACAGGCAAATAACCTGCGAGACCAAAGAGACCAGTGCATAAGTGAACTATCCGAAATGACCGGCCTGGAAGTGCAGCAAAGAGAGTTTGGCGTGATAGATGTTAGAGTTGGCGAAATACCCGTGGTGGCAGGAACTGTTGCGACTAATCTGCAGGTCGGCTTAGACCAAGCCGGCCAACTGGCTCTCTCTATAGAAGGCGCACAAAATTACAGTACGCAAGCACAGGGCGGAACTCTCGGCGGATTGGCAGAGTTGAAAAATAATATGCTTGTTGAAATTCAAAATGAGTTTGATGCTCTCGCAAATGCAGTAATGCAGCAGGTCAATCAACTCCATGTTCAGGCAGTTGGGCTTGATGGCTCATTTACAGAACTGACCGGACGGACGATGACAAGTGAAAATATAGCTGATTTTGAACCGGCTGTTACTGATGGTGTTGTGCAGGTAAGAGTTGTTAATACGAATACAGGTGAAGTAGCAAGATATGAAATAAATGTTGATGCTCAAAATGATTCACTTAGTGATATAGCCGCACAAATTGATGCGCTGGACGGCGTAAATGCGTCAGTTGCTTCTTCGCAATTGCATATTCAGGCAGATGCCGGATACGAATTTGATTTTCTTCCATCTGTTTTGTCAACGCCGACCGACAGCAATCTAACAGCTGCTTCGCCGCCGGAAATGTCGGTCTCTGGAATTTATACCGGCAGCGAAAACCAGACTTTCCAGTGTACGGTAGTGGGAAATGAGAGTGTGGGTAATGGCACATTGCAACTGGAAGTTAGAAATGGAAGCGGCCAGTTGGTAACGACAGTTAATGTCGGTTCCGGTTACGCTGCGGGCGATAAAATCAGTATAGGAAATGGAATCGAAATAACTCTGTCAATGGGAGAACTAAACGAAAACGATACGTTTGAAATAGATGCCTTCGCAAATACAGATACAGCTGGATTGCTCTCGGCGGTGGGAATTAACACCTTTTTCTCGGGTACGTCAGCATCAAATATGGCAGTTTGTTCGGATATAATCGATTCGCCAAGTCGTATAGCAACGGCACTCGGCGCAGAAATGACAGATAATACCAACGCTGTCAGATTGGCAGGATTGCAAAATGAAAAGTTGAGCGATTTGGATAATCTTACAATTGGAGGGTTCTATCGCAAACTAATTACAGATGTTGGTCAGGATATTTCAGTTAAACAAATAAGAGAAGAAAACACGTCGGCTATAGTTCAGAATTTAATCGCACAACAAAGCGAGCTAAGCGGTGTGGATATAAATGATGAAGCTGCGCAAATGCTGATTTTTGAACAAATGTTTCAGGCAATGTCAAAGTATTTGAATACAATTCAGAAATCGATAGAAAGTATTATGGATATTATATAAATATAAAAAAATTGAATTTGCTGTAAGGAATAATAATGAGCAGTTCGTTAATCAATCTCTATAACAATATCAGCGTTGCTTTGGATACACATACCAAAGCGATGGCTCGTTTACAGGAGCAAACGGCTACCGGTTCAAGGGTGAACCGAAGCTCAGATGAGCCGTCTACTGCATACCAGATTTTATCGCTTAATTCCCAGGAAAGGTCATTTCAAAACTATATTGATAGTCTTTCCGCAGCTGTTAGTAAACTTGAATTTGTATCAACCGTTATTGAAAATATGACATCGTCCTTTGCAGTGGTTCAATCAATTATGGCTGCTATCACCAGCGGCCTTAATGGCCAGGATGCAAGAGAAAGAACTGCAGAGGGAATAAATGATGTACTGGAAGAGATGGTTTCGTTTGCCAACACAAAGCATACGAACCAATATTTGTTTGGCGGAAGCAATACAACTGATGCACCCTATGAAGTGCAGCGAACAGATGGAAAAATAACAGATGTAACTTATCAGGGTAGTTCTGATAGTAGAGATGTAGAACTGGCACCAGGTGTAAAGAGTAGTATTTTCCATGTCGGAAATGATATATTTCAACTCGGCAATCGAAGCGAACCGGAATTTTTCGGAGATACCGGAGCAAAGGCAGGCACGGGAACTTCAAATGTTGTAGGGGAAGTTGAACTTAAGGTTATTTATGATGGCAGCAATTATCAAATATCTATAGATGGCGGGGCAAGCTATGCTGTGGTGCCGGCCGGAGGTGAAACGAATCAGGCAGTAACAGATTCGGTAACAGGAAAAGTTCTCTATGTTGATACGACAGAAATAAACAGTGCCGGAACTGATGTTGTACGCATAGCAGGAACAGGCGATGTATTTACTACGCTTATTAATATTCGTGATATGCTCTGCAATGAAGCAGGGCTTTCGGATGCACAGCTAAAAGAATTGCAGGGAGATTCGTTGCGTGCCATAGACGAAATAGCTAATCTTTTGGTGCAAACTGAAGTTTCGGTCGGCTCAAAAATCGGCTATCTCAGCGATCTCAAGGATAGCTTGACCAATATGAAATACAATGCCGAAGATGAAACCTCTCGTTTGCAGGATGCTGATATTGCTCAACTTGCGATAGACCTTTCTCAGCGTGAGGTTTTATACCAAATGTCATTATCGGTTGCTGCAAGATTGATGTCTCTGTCGTTGCTGGATTTTCTTGACTGACAAATGGAATTAGGGGCTGGCAATATAAAGTGAACAGTCAGTTGAGTCGGGTGTTTGATATTTATACAGATTTTACATTCAAAACCGGAAAAATAGCCAATAATCAGCTGTTTTGGCTAACGGCACAGGATTTGTATAAGTAGTTACTATAAAACGGAGTGCTTGAAATTAAAGAAAAATACAAAAGAAATGGATGGCTATGGAAGAAAAATTGAATTACTACGAGAAAGGTTTGAAATTGGCCGAAGCCGGAAAATATCAGGAGGCTTTCGACTGTATTTGTCAGTATCTTCGTACTGCAGCAGGTGATGCGCAGGCAATAAACGATGCCGGAGCAATTCTTCACTGCCTCGGCCGCTCGCAAGAAGCTATAGAGTATTTCACCAAAGCCAGAAAACTCAAAAGCGACAGTTCTGAAATAATCTGGAATCTCGTAGAAGCAAATCTTGCACTTGGAAACGCCGATTGTGCCGCTGAATTTTTCGATGAGATGGAACAGGTGGGGATACTAAATGCTGATACTTTGAACAGAACCGCAAATGTTTTTCTGAATCAAAACGACAAAGCAGGTGCAGTTGAAATGTTATTAAAATCAACAAAAATGGCATCAAATCAGGAAATACTTTCGCCTATGC
>JAGLNB010000007.1 GCA_023139715.1 Planctomycetota bacterium
GAACGCGGCCTGATTGAAAAGGCATTGCAGGAGACCGGCTGGCAAAAAACCAAAGCTGCCTCGCTATTGGGAATCACAAGAGCCACGCTCTATGCAAAACTGCGTCAATACAACATTGAAAAGGGCTCATATGTCGCTGCACAAGCCCAGGATAAAGATTTGCAGCCATCCTCGTATCAATTCGCAGAAACCGTGTAAAACTACACGTAACCACAGTAAATAAAAGCACTTGCCGCCTTTTTTCACCCAGTCGTCCTAATTGAAAAAATGTTAGAAAATCTGTCGGTTCGTATAGAATTCTGACACTATAATTTGGAGCAATTTAGCTTGAATCGCAATAAATAGCTGCAAAAGGGCTGTTTACCTGTCAAAATCGGCAAAATCGACCGGTTTTAACGACTCCACGCCAGCTTGGCACAGATATTGCTACTTAATCAACGAAAGCTGTGCATAAATGTAAATGCTGCGCTGAATTTTAGGTTGAATATTAAAAATTATGGCAGACGAAAAAATACCTCTTGATTCGGATGGCTCAACTGACGCTAAAGATGTTGTGAGCAAATCGGAATTTACACAGGCAGATCCGGGCCGAGTCGCCCTGCTGCATACGCTGCATATAAAGTATAATCATTTTTCCATACTTCAGAAAACTATTGTAACGGCTATTGTCGCAATTTCAGCTGTAATGATTTACGCATTGATGCAGTCGGCTAAATCAGCTAACGCTGCGACTGACCCAAATTTTGCCAAAGAGCAAGTATCCGCACTGGAATCATACATAAAGGAAATCAAAGAACAGCAGCCGCAAATGTCAGCTCTGCCGTATGACAATATGCCGCAAACATCAACTGTCGCAGCCGGCAAAACTAATACCGTCGAGCCGCTCCAGTCGCTGTCTTTAAAAGTGGCACAGGATTTATATCTGAATAGAGACTACCAAAAAGCACAAAGAGCATATAGTCAGCTGCTTAAAAATCTTCCGACAAAACCTGAGAATCAGGCAATAGCCGAATTGCTCGAGTTGAAAATAGCGTTGTGTATGGAACAAACAGCAGACTCAAACCAAGCTGCTCGGCTGCTTGCAAACGCCTCAAATAGCAAATGCCCGCTTGTAAATGTTGTAGCCAATTATCGGCTCGGATTGCTTGAATTGCAGAAAAACCAGTACCTTCCGGCACGAACAAGGGCCTACAAAGCAATCGGGCTAATCGACAGTATCAACCAGAACGAAGATTGGGCGAAGACAATTAAGAGCAGCTGTCATTTTCTAACTTCGAGATGCCTTACGAGCAATGTTCTTTTGCTTTGCGATGCAGATAAAGATATTCCCGACGTATTATGGAACAATCCCGACAAAAACGAGGAAGTGTTTATCAATCTCGACGAAGAAAAACTAAGAGCAGCCCTTGATTCGAGTACAAAAAAATTAGACCAGGCGATACTCGGTCCGCAAATAAAACAAACAAAAACAACAGGTAAAATCGAACGTTTTTCTATTGCCTGCCAAAAGGTGCCGATTGAGGAGCTTCTCGCAAAATTCGCTGCACATACCAAACTTGATATTCACTGGGCTGACAGCAAAAATGCTGATACTGATAAAAATTCGAACTCCTATATAAAAGCAAGGCCGGCCACCCTGTATCTGCAAGACGTAACAGCTGAACAGTTTGTCAGCATTGCAGCCGGCAGTGTTGGTCTGGCAGCAAAAATAAACGACAAAGTAATAAGCATTTCCGACCCCGCAAATTACAATTCGCTCATAGAGCACATCTCGGCAT
>JAGLNB010000070.1 GCA_023139715.1 Planctomycetota bacterium
GGCAATTGATGCGATTGTTGAAGGTACTCGCAGTGGTGAAATTGGTGATGGCAAGATATTTGTTCTTGACCTTGTCGAGTGTGTTCGCATTCGCACCGGTGAAACAGGACAAAAAGCCATCGGTTAGTTATTGCGGTTTTTTGATAAACAGTGGCCATTGCTTTCTGTGCCTTCGATGGTCTATTGTAAAGGGGCTCTGTCGTAAAGACAGAGCCCCTTTCTTTTGGGTTGCAAGAAAATTACAAAAATGTAGTTTTT
Source organism: Planctomycetota bacterium (assembly GCA_023139715.1). Classification (GTDB taxonomy): domain Bacteria; phylum Planctomycetota; class Phycisphaerae; order Sedimentisphaerales; family Anaerobacaceae; genus JAGLSG01. The sequence goes on from JAGLNB010000070.1 coordinate 259, forward strand.
TGTAAAAAAGTTACAAAATTGTAATCCTATTTAGCGATAAAAAATTATTATGTTTTTTTGTAATTCTTTGCTAAATAAGGGCTTGCAAAAATATTTCTGTGTTGTAGAATGTGGCACGTTTATTGCAATAAATTAAACTGCATCGCCTGCAATGGACTACGGGTTTTGCAGGTTTGATTGGTAATTATTTCAGTAAATTTTGAAGGCACAGAAAATGGTTGGTAGGCACAGGGAATATGCGCTGCTTTTTAAGGCAAGTATGCGGAATACACGGATACTGCCCATATTTTTGGTTTTGCTCTCCGGTAAAAACTGTCTTGCCTCTAATGATAGCGGCATAAATCTTGCCGAGTTGAGTCAGGGACTGGATAGTGTTTGGGTGTTGCTCGGAGCTTTTGTGGTTGCAAGCATGGCTATAGTGTTTAAACTAATCCAATGCCAATGGTTGTGTTATGGCTACTCCATGCTTTTTGCAAGACAAGGGTGCGCAGGATTGGTGAAACCGGTCAAAAAGCTATCGGCTAAATGTCAAAATTAACCTAAAATCAATCTATAAATAAATTAGAATCAGGAGATATTAAAATGAGTAAAGTTTGTGAGTCAATAACAGAAATATTTGGTTCAAACGTTTTTAATGATGCTGTGATGCGTGAGCGTCTGCCGAAAGATATTTACAAATCTTTGAAAAAGACAATTGACGGCAACCAGTTTCTTGACCCTTCCATAGCTGGAGCAGTGGCCAATGCGATGAAAGATTGGGCGATTGAGAAAGGAGCTACGCATTTTTGCCATTGGTTCCAGCCGATGACCGGCCTTACCGCTGAAAAGCACGACTCATTTATTTCGCCGACTGCCGAGGGCAAAGTGCTGATGGTTTTTAGTGGTAAAGAGCTTTGTCAGGGCGAGCCGGACGCATCATCATTTCCGTCGGGCGGCCTTAGAGCTACATTTGAAGCACGCGGATATACGGCCTGGGATTGCACATCGCCGGTATTTATAAAAGAGAACGGTGAAAATATTACATTATATATTCCGAGTGCCTTTTGTTCTTACACAGGACTTGCCCTCGACAAGAAAACGCCGTTACTGCGTTCGATGGATGCGTTGAATAAGCAGGCAGTTCGTGTTCTAAAAGTGCTTGGCAATAAAAATGTGAATAGAGTTATCGCGACTATGGGTCCGGAACAGGAATATTTTCTTGTAGACCGCAGTTTTTATGAGCAGCGTTTGGATCTCGTGCTGACGGGCAGGACATTGTTTGGTGCTCCTTCTCCGAGAGGCCAGGAGATGGATGACCATTATTTCGGAACACTTCACGAAAGAGTTGCTTCTTTTATGCACGAATCAAATATTGAGCTATGGCGGCTTGGCGTGTCGGCAAAAACACAGCATAATGAAGTTGCACCCGGCCAATATGAACTGGCTCCGGTTTTTGCAACAGTTAATGTAGCCACCGACCACAATCAGCTGACAATGGAGACATTGCAAAAAGTTGCGACAAGGCATGATTTTGTTTGCCTGCTTCACGAAAAACCATTTGCAGGTGTCAACGGTTCTGGAAAGCACAACAACTGGAGTATGGTTACTGATGATGGCAACAATCTTCTCGAACCCGGCCAGACGCCTCATGATAATATGGTTTTTCTCGTTATGCTTTGCGCTGTTGTAAAGGCCGTTGATAAATATTCAAAACTACTAAGAGCAAGTGTGGCTAATACCGGAAATGAACATCGCCTCGGCGCAAACGAAGCACCGCCGGCTATTGTTTCGATATTTTTGGGCGACCAGCTGACGGATATATTTGAGCAATTAGCTGTTGGCAGTGCAAAATCATCAAAGCAGGGCGGCCAATTGCAGCTTGGCGTATCAACGCTGCTTTCGCTGCCAAAAGATTCAACCGATAGAAACAGAACTTCACCATTTGCTTTTACCGGCAATAAATTTGAGTTCAGAATGGTTGGCTCAACTCAGTCTGTGGCTGGGCCTAACTTTGTTCTAAATACAATAGTAGCTGAAACGCTTAGCGAGATTGCAGATGAATTGGAAAAAACAAAAGATGTTAAATCGGCAACTCAAAAACTACTCCAGAAAATAGCTAATGACCATAAACGCATCGTTTATAATGGAGATAATTATACAGACCAATGGGTGCAGGAAGCAGCGAGACGCGGCTTGCCGAATATTTCCTCGACAGTGGAATCTCTCAAAACCATTACAGATGATGAAAACGTAAAGGTTTTTGAAAAGCATAAAGTTTTGAGCAAGCAGGAACTTGAAGCGCGAACAGAAATTCTGCTTGAGGCATATAGTATGCAAATTAATATCGAGGCGATGACAACGCTGAATATTGCTAAGCGTCAGATTTTGCCTGCATCGATAGAGTATTCGGGTTTACTGGCTGATGTAGTAAATTCTATCGGAACAGCGGGCTGCGATGCAGCTACGCAGAAAGAACTGCTCGGCAAAACCTGTGATTTAATTAGTTCTCTTGAGAAAGGAATCAAAGAGCTTGGAAGTGCTGTCGAAAAAGCACGCTCAAAAGAAGTTGGAGTAGCACAAGCCGAATTTTATAGAGATGCAGTTATAACAGCTATGAGCGAGCTGCGCAGTGCCGCAGATAAACTTGAAGAAATTGTGGATGCTGATATTTGGCCGCTGCCGACTTACGCTGAAATGCTTTTCTT
>JAGLNB010000071.1 GCA_023139715.1 Planctomycetota bacterium
GGATTATATGAGTCGCGTCGTGAGCATGATGGCTGCGGAATCGGTACAGTTGTAAATATCAACGGCAAAAGTGAACATTCTATAATTGAACAGGGCAAACAGATACTTCTTAATCTTCACCATCGCGGAGCTGCTGCTGCTGATGAAGTGACTGGTGACGGTGCAGGTATTCTGTTTCAGATTCCGAATGATTTTTTTGCCGCAGAATGCAAAGGGCTTGGTTTTTCGCTGCCTCCGATTTCCAAATATGCAGTTGGAATGGTGTTCGGGCCAAAAGACGAAGAGCTTTATACTAAATGTAATCAGCTTTTGGCTGAATCAATAGAGCACTACAATATGAAAGTATTGGGCTGGCGGGATGTGCCGGTTTCAAATAGTTGTCTTGGCAAAATCGCTTTGGATTCCGAGCCGGTGATAAAGCAGGTGTTCGTTGATGGAGACGGCCTGGGGGGTGGAGAATTGGAAAGCAGATTGTATCTTGCCCGCAAAAGAGCAGAAAAACTTGTCAGAAAAAATTTCGGCCAAAATGCAGACGACTTTTATGTCGCCTCACTGTCGTGTCGGACAATCTGTTACAAGGGAATGTTTATGGCCTGGCAGTTGTTTGCCTATTACCCTGACCTGGCCGATGAACGTTTGAGTTCGGCTCTCGCTATTGTGCATCAGCGATACAGTACAAATACTTTTCCGAGTTGGCAGCTTGCTCAGCCGCTGCGAAGCATCGCTCACAATGGTGAGATAAACACGCTAAGCGGAAATCGAAACTGGATGCAGGCACGCAGAATGCAAATGTTCAGTGAAGTGTTCGGCGATAATATCGAAGATTTATTTCCGATTCTAACTCCCGATGCGAGCGATTCGGCTTGTTTTGATAATGCTCTTGAATTGCTTGTTCGCTCTGGCCGCAGTATGCAGCATTCAGTAATGATGCTGATTCCAGAAGCGTTCGGGTCCAGCTACCATATTAGTACGGACAAACGTGCCTTTTATGAATACCACGCTTCTATTATGGAGCCGTGGGATGGCCCGGCTGCGATGGTTTTCACTGACGGCAGAATTGTCGGCGGAACGCTCGATAGAAATGGCCTTCGGCCTTGCCGCTGGCTCGTTACAACCGATGGCCTTGTTGTTATGGCAAGCGAAGCAGGCGTAATTGATTTTCCAGCTGAGAAAATTCGCCAGAAAGGGCGGCTTCAGCCCGGCCATATGTTCATCGTTGATACGGTTGAAGGCCGCATAATTTCCGATAAGGAAACCAAAAGTAAAATTGCAAGACAAAAGCCGTATCGCAGATGGCTCGACAATAATAAAATCGATATTCGCGGCCTGTTTGATGCTCCAAAACTTGCCAAAACAGATTCGGGCACATTGTTCAAACGGCTGAGATTATTTGGTTACAATAGCGAAGAATTAAAAATGCTCCTTTTGCCAATGACTTTGAACGCTCAGGAGCCGGTCGGTTCGATGGGCAATGATGCACCACTGGCTGTACTTTCCGATAAATCAAAATTGTTGTTTAATTATTTTAAGCAGCTTTTCGCTCAGGTTACAAATCCAGCGATAGACCCTCTTCGCGAAGGACTTGTGATGAGCTTAATGAATTTTGTCGGCAAAAAACCGAATCTGCTTTCGGAAACTCCTGAGCATTGCAGACAGTTGAAACTGCCGCATCCGATTCTGACCAACGAAGATATTGAAATTTTAAAGAAGGCAAAAAAGCCGGAATTAAAATCGTTCAGTATTTCAGCTGTTTTTGATATTACAGCCACCGATACAGCGGCCAGTTTGAAAGGGGCATTAACGGATTTAGTTGATGAGGCCAAGAAAGCTGTTAAAAAAGGTGCGTCTTTGATAATAATCAGTGACCGTGGAGTTTCGCAGGCCAGGGCACCTATTCCATCGCTTTTGGCAACGGCTGCGGTTCATCATGGCTTGCTTAATTGCGGCCTTCGCGGCCAGGTAGGCCTGCTCGTCGAAAGCGGCGAGCCGAGAGAAGTAATGCATTTTTGTCTTTTGTGCGGCTTTGGTGCAAATGCGATAAATCCTTATCTTGCATTTGAAACGCTTGACTATTTCCGGCAGGAAGGCGAGCTTGCAGCGGAAATGGAATCTTCGCAGATAGTTGACAATTACATAGCTGCGATTAAAAAAGGCATTCTCAAAACGATGAGCAAGATGGGTATTTCGACTTTGCGAAGTTACACCGGTGCTCAATTATTTGAAGCCATTGGATTAAACCGTTCTTTTGTGGATGAGTATTTCACCGGAACCAGTTCGCGAATCGGCGGAATTGGCCTGGCTGAGATTGCACAGGAAACAATTTTCCGCCACAAAGCTGCCTTTGAGCAGCGCCAGCAAGGCGCGCTCGAATTGGATTTTGGTGGTGAATATCATTTTAGAAATAGCGGCGAACATCATTTGTGGAATCCAACCACAATAGCGAAACTGCAATGTGCCGTTAAAAATCAGGACCAGAAAGCATACGATGATTATGCCAAAGCGGTCAACCAGCAGGCCTGTGACCTATATACTCTGCGAGGACTTTTCGAATTTGTAGACAGCAAATCCATACCTCTGGAAAAAGTTGAGCCAGCCGGCGAAATAGTAAAAAGATTTTGCACCGGCGCAATGAGTCACGGCTCAATCAGCAAAGAAGCACACGAGTGTATGGCTATTGCAATGAACCGAATCGGCGCAATGAGTAATAGCGGAGAAGGCGGCGAAGATGCTGCTCGCTATGTGCCGGATGCAAATGGCGATTCGAGAAATTCAGCTATTAAGCAGGTGGCCAGCGGCAGATTCGGTGTTACGATAAATTATCTTGCCAATGCAAAAGAGCTTCAGATTAAAGTTGCCCAGGGCGCAAAACCAGGTGAAGGCGGCCAGTTGCCCGGCCATAAAGTTACGCAGGAGATTGCAGATATTCGCCATTCCACGCCGGGTGTAACTTTAATATCACCTCCGCCGCATCACGATATTTATTCTATTGAGGATTTAGCGCAGCTGATTTACGATTTGAAATGCAGTAATCCGGGAGTAAAGGTTTCGGTAAAACTTGTTTCTGAAGTTGGAGTTGGCACAATTGCAGCTGGAGTTGCAAAGGGAAATGCGGATGAAGTTTTGATAAGCGGCCATGACGGCGGAACCGGAGCCAGCCCCTTGTCTTCAATCAAGCACACCGGCTGCCCATGGGAATTGGGTCTTGCTGAAACACAACAGGTTTTGGTGCTGAACGGTTTGCGAAACAGAATCAGGGTTCAGGCCGACGGCCAAATGAAAACCGGAAGAGATATTGCAATTGCCGCTTTACTCGGCGCAGAGCAATTCGGTTTTGGCACAGCTGCTTTAGTAACACTTGGCTGCACACTGCTTCGCAAATGTCATGAGGGAGCTTGCGTGTTTGGAATTGCCACACAGGACCCCGAATTGCGAAAGCGTTTTGCGGGCAAACCCGAATATATCCAGCGGTTTATGTTTTTTGTTGCCGAAGAAGTTCGGCAGATTATGGCGCAACTAGGATTTGAAAAATTTGAAGATATGGTTGGCAGAGCCGACAAATTGCAGATGGCTAAAGCCGTTGACCACTGGAAGGCAAAAGGTTTGGATTTATCTTCGATTTTGTATCAGCCCCAGTGTTCAAATGAAAGAAAACTGACGAGCAAGCAGCCGGATAAACTTGGCGACCATCTCGATTGGCAAATTTTGGAGAGGGTTCAAAATGCAATAGAAAAAGCCGAGCCGGTTGTTGTGGAAATGCCTATTCGAAATACGAATCGTACTGTTGGTGCGATTTTGAGTAATCAGGTTGTAAAAAAATACAGCGAAAAAGGCCTGCCGGACGACACAATCCAAATCGTTTTGCGTGGTTCAGCCGGCCAGAGTTTTGGTGCATTTTTAGCACCGGGTATAACCTTAAAACTTATAGGAGACAGTAACGATTATCTTGGAAAGAGTTTGTCGGGCGGAAGAATTATTGTGAAAACGCCGGAAAAATCGCCGTTTAGAAGTTACGAAAACGTAATTGTTGGCAATACTTTATTATATGGAGCGACTTTGGGTGAAGTTTTTATTAACGGAATGGCGGGCGAAAGATTTTGTGTGCGAAACAGTGGAGCAGTAGCGGTGGCTGAAGGTGTTGGCGACCATTGCTGCGAATATATGACCGGCGGATTGGTTGTAGTGCTTGGAAAAACAGGATGTAATTTTGCTGCTGGAATGAGTGGTGGTATTGCCTATGTTCTGGATGAAGCGCAGCTATTTGACACGATGTGTAATCTTAATATGGTTGAATTGGAAAGCGTTTGGAAAAAAGAAGATAAGGATTTGCTGCGTGATTTTATTGAATGCCATTTGAAGTGGACGGGCAGTGAACGCGCTAAACAAATTTTGGATGCGTGGCCGGATATGGTTGGCAGATTTGTAAAAGTTGTTCCTATAGATTACCGAAAAGCACTGGAAAAAATGCGAGCAGCTCAGCATAGAGATACTGAGACAGTGCCGGCAACCGAAGAGGTGTATCTATGGGAAAAATAAAAGATTTTTTGAAATATGAGCGCTGTAATGTGCCGCATCGGCCAATAGAAGAAAGAGTACACGATTTTGCTGAGCTGGATTTGCCGCTTTCGCCTGAGCAGATTCATCAGCAGGCAGCAAGATGTATGGATTGCGGCATACCGTTTTGCCACGGTGCAGGTTGCCCACTGGGAAATTTAATACCTGATTTTAATGAATTGGTTTACAAAAATAAATGGCAGAAGGCATGCGAACTTTTGCACAGCACTAATAATTTTCCTGAAATTACAGGTCGGATTTGTCCGGCTCCCTGCGAAGCTTCCTGTGCGCTTTCGGTAAATGATGAGCCGGTTTCAATTAAACATATTGAATTTCAAATTGTCGAGAGGGGTTTCAAAGAAGGATGGATAAAACCACAGGAGGCGAAAAATAAAACCGGAAAAAGAGTTGCAGTAGTTGGTTCCGGGCCGGCTGGTCTTGCGGCTGCTCAACAATTGGCACGAGCAGGACACGATGTTCTTGTTTTTGAAAAAGATGAAAATGCAGGCGGCTTACTGCGTTACGGAATTCCAGATTTTAAGCTGGAAAAGAAAATTATTGAACGCAGGCTGGAACAATTAATGGCTGAAGGCGTTGAATTTCAAACCGGAGTTGCTGTTGGTGAAGATATTTCAGCAAGATATTTGAAAAAGAGATTCGATTGCATCTGCATTACCACCGGAGCCGGCCAGCCGAGAGACCTTAATGTAACCGGTAGGGGCTATGAAAATATCCTTTTCGCTATGGATTATTTGAAAACCCAAAATAAAATCTGCTGCGGCGAAGACGTTGGCGATTCTAAAATTGTTACAGCAAAAAATAAAACCGTAGTTGTAATTGGTGGTGGAGATACGGGCAGTGATTGCGTGGGAACGGCTCGAAGGCAGGGGGCAAAACAGATTTATCAGTTTGAGATTTTGCCGCAGCCGCCGCAGAGTCGGCCGGTTGATACGCCCTGGCCGATATGGCCGAGAATTATGAGAACTTCTTCTTCACAGGAAGAGGGATGCGAAAGACGATGGTCGGTTACGACAAAAAAGTTTTCCGGAGTGGAAACAAGGGTTACTAAATTGCACTGCTGCGAAGTTGAATGGGAAAAAAATAACGGCAGCTGGAAATTAAAAGAACTGCCAAATACAGAATTTACCGTTGATGCTGATATTGTTCTGCTGGCGATGGGGTTTTTGCACGTTACGCACAGCGGAATTGTAAAAGAACTGGGTTTGAAGCTCGACAAATCAGGCAATATAGCTGTTGAAAATTATCAGAGCAGCGAGCCGTTTGTTTTTTCGGCTGGCGATTCGGTGGATGGCGCTTCGCTTGTGGTTAGGGCAATTGACAGTGGCAGAAAAGCGGCAGCAGCTATTAATTGTTGGTTAAAAAAATAATTACAGCTTTTTATCAGGACATACCTAAAAAGAACGCGAAAATTAGCTGAGAAAAATTTAGCGGATGTTTTCTCGCAAACATCGCAACAAACCTCTTTATTTTTAGTGCATTTAATGGTAAATAAGGTGCGGTCTAATCGGTGATTTAGAAAAACAACAGGGAAAATTATGCCGAAACGTGAGGACATTCAAAAAATACTGATTATTGGTTCCGGCCCAATAGTAATCGGTCAGGGCTGCGAATTTGATTATTCCGGTGCTCAGGCCTGCAAAGTCCTAAAGCAGGAGGGCTTCAAAGTCGTACTCGTTAATAGTAATCCGGCTACGATAATGACCGACCCTGAAATAGCTTACAAAACATACATTGAACCGATTACGCCGGAAATAATTGAA
>JAGLNB010000072.1 GCA_023139715.1 Planctomycetota bacterium
CCGGCCTTAATGCAGCGGTTGCTCTGGCTGAAAGCGGCGTACTTGAAAAATATAACGTAAAGCTGCTCGGAGCTAATTTAGAGTCTATTAAAAAAGCTGAAGAACGCGACAAATTCAAGGCAATTATTAAAGAGATTGGCCTCGAAGTTCCAAAAAGCGGCTATGCACACAACTGGCCCGAAGCACAAGAGGTAATCAAAGAGATTGGCTTTCCTGTAATCATTCGGCCTTCTTATACGCTTGGCGGAATGGGTGGAAATGTGGCCTACAACGCCAAGGAGTACGAAGAATACATTCACTGGGGATTGAGTCTCAGCCCGAGGAGCCAGGTACTCGTTGAGGAATCAGTGGTCGGCTGGAAAGAATACGAACTTGAGGTGATGAGAGACTGTGCTGACAATGTAGTCATAATCTGCTCAATTGAAAATCTTGACCCGATGGGCATTCACACAGGTGATAGTATTACGGTCGCTCCGGCTCAAACGCTGACCGATAAAGAATATCAGTTGATGCGTGATGCATCTTTGAAAATAATAAGAGCTATCGGCGTTGAGACCGGCGGCTCGAATATACAGTTTGCAGTTAATCCCCAAAATGGTCACCTCTATGTAATTGAGATGAATCCGCGTGTTTCGCGTAGCTCAGCTCTTGCTTCCAAAGCGACTGGTTTTCCGATTGCTAAAATCGCTTCGCTTCTTGCGGTCGGTTACACGCTCGATGAAATTCCAAATGATATTACCAAAAAAACACCAGCTTGTTTTGAGCCGACGATTGATTATTGCGTAGTGAAGTGGCCGCGTTTTACATTTGAAAAATTTCCCAATACAAATTCCGAGCTTACCGTTCAAATGAAATCGGTTGGCGAAGCTATGGCGATTGGCCGAACTTTTAAGGAATCACTGCAAAAGGCAATTCGTTCGCTTGAAATAGACCGCTATTCGCTCGATGGGAAATATATTAGTAGTAATAAAAATGGTAGTAATAAAAAACTTTCAGATTCCGAGTTGAAAGAAAAACTTAAAACAAACTGCTGGGATAAAATCTGGTACGTAGCTGAAGCGTTCAGAAGGAAATTTTCAACTGATAAAATATTCCAGCTTACAAAAATCGACCCTTGGTTTCTCAATAATATAAATGACATTATAAAATTTGAATGCGAAATAAAATCAGCTGGCTTTGATAAATCCGATTCAAACCAGATTCGTAAAGCCAAAGAATATGGCTTTAGCGATAAATATTTGGCATCTCTGCTTGAAATGACCGAGCAGCAGTTCAGAAAACACCGCCAGCAAATGTCGGTAAATGCGGTTTACAAAAGGGTTGATACTTGCGGAGCTGAATTCGAAGCGCATACGCCTTATCTCTATTCAACATTTGAAGATGAATGTGAGGCCGAGCCGGACAAGAAAAAGAAAGTTGTAATTCTTGGCGGCGGCCCAAACCGTATAGGGCAGGGCATCGAATTTGATTATTGCTGTGTTCACGCTGCTTTTGCACTAAAGGAAATCGGCATAGAATCGATAATGGTCAACTGCAATCCCGAAACGGTCAGTACCGATTACGATACTTCCGACCGGCTTTATTTTGAACCGCTGACCTTTGAAGACGTGATGAATATAGTCGAGAAGGAAAAACCGGATGGCGTAATAGTTCAGCTTGGCGGACAGACACCGTTGAAACTTGCTGCGTCTCTGGAAAAAGCGGG
>JAGLNB010000073.1 GCA_023139715.1 Planctomycetota bacterium
AAATAACTTCTTCGAGAACATCCCAGACCGCTGCACTTCGCGATTCAATCATTCGTTTTGCGCTCTTTATTGTATCAGCCAGGCCGTGTTGTTTTAGTTTTCGAATAATAAACGGCTGATAAAGTTCCAACGCTATTTTCTTTGGCAGTCCGCACTGATAGAGTTTCAGGTTTGGACCAACCACGATTACAGAACGTGCGGAATAATCGACTCTTTTTCCGAGCAGGTTTTCGCGGAAGCGTCCTTGCTTGCCCTTAATCATATCTGTCAGAGATTTTAGAGGACGATTATTACTGCCGAGAACAGGTCTGCGGCAGCGATTATTATCGAGCAGTGAATCCACTGCCTGCTGAAGCATTCTTTTTTCATTTCTTATAATTACTTCAGGTGCATTTAAATCGATAAGTTTTTTCAAACGGTTATTACGATTTATAATTCGCCTGTAGAGGTCGTTCAGATCGCTTGTTGCAAAGTTACCGCTTTCGAGCAATACCAATGGCCGCAAATCCGGCGGAATCACAGGAACAACATCAAGTACCATCCATTCCGGCTTATTGCCGCCGGTCTTAATTGAATCGACAAGCTTAAGACGTTTAGTAAGGTCTTTAATTTTCTGCTTGCTCGCTGTTTTTGTCATATCCAGTCTAAGCTGGGCACTTAAAGCAGTAAGGTCTAAATTCTGCAGTAAATCTGAAATTGCCTCGGCACCCATTGCCGCTTTAAAGGAACTGCCGTATTTATTTAACGCATCACGACATTCTTCTTCGCTGATTAATTGGCCCTGCTTTAACGGACTCTGGCCGGGATCGGTAACAACATAATCCTGAAAATAAACTATTTTTTCAAGATCTGCACCCTTCATACAAAGCAGCGTTCCGAGCTTGTTTGGTATAGCTCTGAAGAACCATATATGCACAACCGGCGCAGCGAGATTTATATGCCCCATTCTTTTTCTTCGCACTCTGCTGTGCGTAACTTTCACACCGCAGCGGTCGCAGATTATGCCCTTGAATTTTGTACCTTTATATTTTCCGCAGGCACATTCCCAGTCTCTTTCCGGGCCGAATATTCTTTCGCAGAACAAGCCGTCTTTTTCCGGCCGATACGTACGATAGTTTATGGTTTCCGGTTTGCGTATTTCGCCAAAGGACCAGCTGCGAATATCATTTGGACTAGCCAAGGATATTTTTACTGAGCCGTAATCATTAATGCGATCGTAAATATCTCCAAGCATTCGATATTAACTCCATCATGAGTTTATTATTTTTGGTTAACTGCCCGTTAAAGATTAATTATAAGGCAACTTTTCCAAGCCGTTTCTTTTCGAGCTGAATATTTAATCCCAGCCCTCTTATTTCGTTACACAACACATCAAACGACAATGGCGTTCCAGCTTCAAGCGTATTAGTGCCTTTGACCATTGATTCGTATATTTTCGTTCGTCCTTCAACGTCATCACTTTTTACTGTCAGCATTTCCTGCAACGTGTAAGCTGCGCCGTAACCCTCAAGTGCCCAGACTTCCATTTCACCGAATCTCTGTCCACCGGTTCTGGCTTTTCCGCCGAGCGGCTGCTGTGTAATCAAGCTGTATGGCCCTGTTGCGCGAGCATGAATTTTGTCATCGACAAGGTGATGCAGTTTCAGCATGTAGATGTATCCAATGGTTGCCTTTTGATCGAACGGCTCGCCGGTTCTTCCATCATACAGCTGAGTCTTCATATTCTTTGGAACCTTGATGAAAAATTCGTCATCAGGCGGCGGCTGTTTATCGTTTTCAAATTTTGCTGCCCGTTGACTCATAAACTCATTCGCTTCATCGGTGAGATTTCTAATTTCATCTTCCGTTGCACTATCAAAGACTGGCGTTACAGCGTTGAACCCAAGAATCTTAGCTACCCATCCAAGATGCGTTTCAAGAATCTGGCCAACGTTCATACGACTCGGCACACCAAGCGGATTGAGCAATATTTCGAGCGGCGTACCATCTTCAAGGAACGGCATATCTTCTTCCGGCATAATTTTGGCCACAATACCTTTGTTGCCATGCCTTCCAGCCACTTTATCACCGATTGACATTGTTCTTTTAGCGACGATATAAATTTTCACCATTTGCAGAACGCCGCTCGGCAATTCATCGCCATGTTTCATCCGTTCGATTCTATGCTTTGTTTCCTCTTTGACTTTAGCTATTTTTTCCAGGAAGTTGTCAACGATTTCCTGCACATCATCTCTTGCGGAAGTCGGCTTAACCCATTTTATATTAAACCCTT
>JAGLNB010000074.1 GCA_023139715.1 Planctomycetota bacterium
TCATCAATTTATCAGTAACTATCGGTGCCGGACTATACGCACCCATTCCGCCGGTATTTGGGCCGGTATCACCTTCGCCAGCCGCTTTGTGGTCCTGCGAAGATTCGAGACAATAGATATTTCTGCCATCGACCAAAGCGAGAATCGATGCCTCTTCGCCGAGCAGTTTATCTTCAACGATAATTTTTTCGCCGGCAGAGCCGAACATTTTATCGCACATTATTTTTTCAGCTATGATTATTCCGTCAGCCGGGTCGTCGCAGACAAAAACGCCTTTTCCCGCTGCAAGCCCCGCTGCTTTTATTACCACCGCTTCATCTCGGCTTGCAATAAATGCCTTTGCATCTTCGAATCGGTCGAAGATTTGGCCTTCAGCGGTTGAAATCGAAACAGCTCGCATAAGTTGTTTTGCGAATGCCTTGTCTGCCTCGAGTTTTGCAGCTTCTTTGCCCGGCCCAAAAACTTTTATTCCAGCTGATTCAAGTAAATCGGCAAGACCGGCGGCCAATGGCACTTCCGGCCCAATTATTACGAGCTCAATTTTGTTCTGCTTTGCAAAATCCACAAGTGCTTCTATTTCATCAGCAGCAATTGGCACATTTTCGCCGCACTGGGCTGTTCCGGCATTTCCGGGAGCTATGTAAAGCTTGGTTAATTTTTTCGATTTAGCCAGTTTCCACGCAATAGCGTGTTCACGGCCGCCGCTGCCTACTAATAACACTTTCATAATTTTGCTTTCCGTTAAAAATTTCGTATTTTTGCCCTCGTAGTTCGCAAACCGCCGCTACTCACTAACTAAAATACATTCATAATTTTAATTTCCCTGCTCAAAATCCACTGTCCTAACTTCTCTTTTGGCTATCGTAATTCGTAAATCACCGATTAGCAATTGTAAATTCCAAATTATCAAATTCAATTGAGAGCGGCACTTGGGAGCGGTGCTGCTTTTGTGGAAAATTTCAAATTCATTGACTTAAACCAGCTGCGATGTTAACCTTTGCTCAGGTTTTTTAGTGATTGGAGAAAGCTTTGGAATTGTCCTTTGTTATGAAATTGAGAATCGCATCTGCCATTGCCATTGGCGCAGCTGTGCTCGGAATTTTCGGCTGGCCGCTGGCAAATTGTCCTCCCCTTGGCGTTGTTTCGCTTGCAACCGGCCAAATAAGTCTCGTCTTAGCGGCAATTTTGATTATTGTTGCTTTTTTGACCGGCCTGGCTGCATATTTTATCTGCTCGCCATTCGGAAGTGAAATAGGCGTTATTGCTGTTCCGGCAGGACTTGCGGTTTGGTCGATTCGCAGTGCAAATATGTCCGCTTTAATCCGGCAAAACTCAACTTTGGCCCAAAGACAGGAAATTTTCACAACGCTTAGCTTTGAGCCGCTATTTTGGCTCGCCGTTGTTGCTGCCGGTTTTGCAGGCGTATTTATTGGCGGAAAAATCCGGCAAAAAAATCATATTAAACGAAACAAAAAAACATCTGCAGAAAAAAATATTTACTTAAATGCAATCATAGCTGTTATTGCCTCGGCTGTAATAGCTCAATTATGTATTGGCATTCTCGCTCAGGACATAAAAACCATCGACAGTCAAATAGGAGTTATTTTGACCCAGCCGGCAGTTGGACAAATCGCCCTTGCCGTAATGGTTGCATTTGGATTGGCTGGTTTTGTTGCAAAAAAATTCCTCAAAATCAGTTACCTCTGGCCGACAATTGCCACAACTGCGCTGACGGCAGTCGCAATTTCAACACATCTTAAAGAGGATATTTTACAACGCCTTATTGAACACTATCCGCCGCAATTTTTCTCAAGTGCTGTTTTGTCGATTCTGCCCATCCAAATGGTCGCTTTCGGCTCGCTTGGTGCAATAATCGGCTATTGGCTCGCTGTTCGCTACGACTGGTGGCATGAAAATATCTGTCAAAAATAGCAATTTCCCCACTAAAGCCATAACAAAACCAAATTTAATACATCTTTTTTAGTTCTTTTTCCAGCAGCTAAACACCTTTGTTTTAAGAACTTACACCCAAATCGTCCCATAATTGGCTCTCGCTGTAAAAACAATGACAAAAATGGTTGTTTTGGCTTGGAAAATTAGCCGAAAATATATTGATAGGAATACTTGAATATCGCAAAAACAGCGGTTTTAAGAACAATAAAACAGGCGTTTTCGTAGAAGCAGTGGAACCAGCCGACAAAAGGAGTTGAAAATGTTGGTCTTAAGCAGACAAAAAGATGAGTCCATTATGATTGGCGATGATGTTGAGATAACCATCGTTGACGTTCGAGGTGACAAGGTTCGTCTTGGCATAACTGCTCCGAAAAGCATTCCCGTCCACCGCAGAGAAATCTATGATGCCATCCAGCGGGAAAAAGCAGAGAAGAAAACAGAATAAAAGTAGCTACTTCGCTCTGCAAATTCTACATTCTCAATTCTAAATTCTATTTTTTTTACGAGCATCCCATCGAATTGCCGCAGTTGAAACATTTGTAGCAGGTTCCATTTCTAACCGTAATCGAGCCGCAAATATCACAGGCAGGTGCATCGTCCTGAAAATGGCCGAATTGAGAATTAAACTGCTGCATCGTTTTCGCTTCTGATAGAAATTCGCCATCGCTATCATCACCAACCGAAGCTGATACGAGTTCTTCAACCTGACCGGCCTGCGCAAATCGATTCGGCATTTGCGGCGACGGCGAGGCCACCGTTTCAATCGGCGGCTTTGCGAGCGGCGTTTTTATTTTCGATGTTACTTTTGATTTCACCTCAGCTATTTTTCTTGCAAGGTCTTTTGTTTTTTCAACGAG
>JAGLNB010000075.1 GCA_023139715.1 Planctomycetota bacterium
CAAATTTAATATCGCTTGAGCAGGCAAAGCAAGACATATCAGAAAAACTGAAGCAAACCAAACAAGCTAAGCTGGCCAGTGATTATGTCGAGCTTTTAAAAGCACAGGCAGACATTGTTTATCCGGTTAAAGAAGTGGAAAAGACCACAGTGTTAGTAATGCCTGAGCCAAATGAAGCTGCGAAATAATTTTAGAATTTGACAAAACACAATAATTTAAACGGTCTCCAAAAATCCGTTTCTGGAGACCGTTTTTAATTTGATGAATTTCGAAATACAAAATCATTTCAGTAGTGTTGCCGGGTCAAGATTAGCCGACTCTATATCTTTGAAATATTTTGCTGTTCCAACTTTCAACTCAACAGTAGCTTCTTCATCGCAGACAATAATGCCTTTTTGGTGCATCTGGAGGGCACTGATTGTCCAGAGATGATTTACGCCTTCTTCCACTGCGTGTCGTAGAGCTCGTGATTTATTGTGTCCGTTGACGATAATCAAAACTTCTTCGGCATCTAAAACAGTTTTTACGCCGACAGTCAAAGCGGTTTTGGGAACTTTATTTATGTCTCCGTCAAAGAAACGTGAGTTGGCAATAATTGTATCGTAAGTCAGCGTTTTAATTCTTGTTTTCGAGGCCAATGATGAGCCCGGCTCATTAAATGCTATGTGACCGTCAGGCCCTATTCCACCAAGGAAGAGATTAATTCCGCCTGCCTTTTTTATTTTTTCTTCGTAATTTGCACATTCTGCATTTAAGTCAGCTGCGTTGCCATTGAGTATATTTACATTATCTTTTTGAATATCTATATGGCTGAAAAAGTTATTCCACATAAATGAATAGTAGCTTTCAGGATGTTCTTCTGGCAGATTTACATATTCATCCATATTGAATGTAACAACATTTTTAAATGAGACCTTGCCAGCTTTATTTAGTTTGACCAATTCTTTATACATTCCAAGCGGGGAAGAGCCGGTCGGCAGGCCCAGAACAAACGGCTTTGAGTCGCTGGGATTGAATTCGTTGATTTTTCTCGCTACATAGCTGGCTGCCCATTTTGATACAATTTCGTAATTTGGTTCAATAATAACTCTCATAAACTTTCCTTTCCAACAACAATCTACTCCCGTAGAATTTTCATTTGTTCGATAATTTCGCTGGCTAATTTACTTTTTTCAGCCATATGTTTTTCAATTTCGCAAACGAAACTGTTTTCCTCAAAGGTTCCGCTTACTGCAGCAAAATCGGCTTGTTTGCTCTTTTCGTCATCAAGGCCAAAACCGATTTGTGCCGAAACTGAAAATTCTTTATGCGCATCGCTGTAAAGCATACTGTCGAGTTTTAGAACAGCCGATTTCCACCTTTCTATTAATTGAATAATATCATCTACAGTTATTTTTTCGATAGCTTTGCCAAGTTGCCGTTGCAAAATGCCGGCCACCCATGCCCATTCATATTCTCCATATCCATCGTGCATGGATTTGAAACGTTCATCTATTTGTTTGAGCGTTTTGAGTTTTCCGGTTTCAATTTCATTTAGAGCATTTTGTACAATTTCCTGCGGGGCAAACAGTCCCGCCAAATCAAGCCATTTGCCTGTTCCAATATTGGTTTGGGCGGTTAGCGCTGATTTAAGCTCGCCTATATTTTTTGGCTGTTTGTCTTTTAGTCGTTTAATAAGGCAATTGCCAAGAAACTTATCCGTACCCATTTTGTAAAATTTAATTCCATTCTCGAGTGACGATTTTTTGATTTTAACGCTTTTATATGTAAAATAATCTGAAGTTTCGCCGGAGGTCAGTTTTAGATTTGTCAGTACCTGCTGACCCTTTAGCATTTTTTGACCAGTCCAAGGGCTTAAAAGTTTGAAGTTTATACTGTCCAATTTTATGGGGTCTTTGCGTTTGTCTCGCTTTGGCCATTTTCTGGCATCACGAACAGTTCCTACGCTTCGCAGATTTACGCCGGGAATTAAAATGCTTTCATCTTCATGCTCAATCAGATAGGAGAAAGGTAAATCCGAAGTATCAGAATTTTTGTAGTGCCTGCCCATTACAGCGGTAAAAGCACCAACTTTTGCCGGCCATAACAGGTACGAATCGCTACCGGTTTTTGAGCCGCGTTCAATTATGCCCTGATGAACCGGCCCGAGTTTGTACATATGGTTGCTCTGATTTGTGCCGCTTCCAGCATTCAAAAATGAAAACAATCCGGCAATTAGCATTGTTGATTTGTGGTGCGTAACGGTGTAAGGGCCTGCAAAAATTGAGCAGGCCTCACCGTGAAAGCCGAGGCAATTAGCGAAGAACACGGAGTTTTCCGCAGAGTATTGTTTTCCAAGCTCACAACTCTGGCCTATGAAACAATCACATATTATTGTTCCATCAGTCATAGTGGAGCCCGAGCAAATAATGAAATTTTCTGCCAAGACGGCTGGCCCAATATAAACCGGTGCTTCGCTGCAACTGTTAACTGAACCATTTTCCAGTCGATTGACTCCTTCGATGTTGCTTGCCGGGCCTATCTTGACGTTTTTGATAATCCGGCAATTGGTAATTTTTGCATCTTTTGCCACAAGCCCCATAGACGAGGTAACGCTTGCGGTATAGTTGGCTATCATTTTCTTTAAATTCTCAACAACCTTCGGCCGGTCGCGATAGAGGGCTATTATGTAAGCGGTATGAGCGGAAAGATTGTCATAAATTGGTATTTCTCTTCCACCCGCTTCATTGATAACGGCCACCTCTACGCCATTGCCAAATGAACTTTTGCCTTCGACTGTCAGCATATCGATGTTGGCTATTACAACGTCATCTTCTATTACGTAATTGGCTATGTAATTTTTGACGTGGTCAATGTACACATTGTTGCCTATGCGACAGTTATGAATTGTTGCATTACTTATGCCTGCTGGTTTTTCAAGGCCTGCTCCAAAAGTAATTCGCTTCTCAAAAACACCAAGTGTTACTTGGCCGGAAAAATACGTTGATTTTACTCTTTCCGGTTTAAAGCTGTCAGCGACACTAACAAGCGACCAGTTTTCACAGAAGCAGTCTTGAGCTTTTAATTGTGTAATTTCTTCAGCAGATAATGAGCGCAATTCCTTGTTCATCTTTACCTCTTAAATTGTCTATTATAATAATTGCCGTTTCCAAAATTATGTTTTTAGCTTAAAACAGAGATTATAATAATAAAACTGTGAGATATGCCAGCTTTTAATCTTCCTGAATGGGCTCAGCTATCAGTTTTTGCAGGTCGAGGGCTTCTGTTTCAAGTTTGAGCTGATTCATAAAATTTTCAGCGGCGGCGAGCCGATGTTCAGCGAGTTTACGTACCTGTTCAAATCTAAAGCTTTTCTTTAGGCGTGCCTGCCAGTAGCGATAATCCATCTTGCTTTTCCATGTTTTAAGCGCACTGGATACGCCCTTGCCTACGGAAACAAACCGTCTAAATTCATTAAGAATTCCAGCTGCACCCATATCATCCAAACTGCGTGCATCCGAAAGTATCATTGCCTCAGTTATACTTGTATTATTATTATGGCTTTCGGCGATAATCCTGTTTATTTTTTCAATTTTCGACTTCTCGACAATTTTTGACAGTTCCTTTTTGATAATTTGCGTACAAATATCGAGTAAATCTTCTGTGTTTAAGCCGATGGCTTTTAATTTTGACTTAGTATTTTCTGGATTAAAGCTGTGAGCTGCACCGGCATCACAGAAATATGCCGCTGTGTAAAGGGCGAAGCGATCGATATTTGCTTTGTGGCTCGATAAGTCTGGTAGAAAGCAAATATGCCTTACATTATGAACCAGTCGCTGGGCACGGTCCCAGAAAAAACTGTCCGTATCACCAGAGGCAGTTGGTATTGTCAATGCCTGCTTGGCAATATCTCTTACGATGTCGAGCTCAGACATAAATTTGTGTCCCCATGAAAATTAAACCGCTGATTTTCTATCAAAAAAGGCATATTTAGTCAAGCTTTTTTTGGTTTTCTCAAAAACTGTTTTATTGGCAAAGCGTTTTTATTGCTGTTGTGATAGATTGCTGCAAAAAATATAAAATTCTTATTAAAATTTGCAGTAAACTGTTGGCACAAGCCGATGATTTTACTATAAAGTAACCATACCCTTTTTGGGCAATTTTCAATTAGCTTTTCGAAGTTTCTTTTAGCAATAGATTGCGATAGATTAATTTTCAGGGATGAAGATATGGCGAATCAGCCACGAGTAGCAAAAGTTTTGGCAGCCCTGCTGGTTTCTATGACAGCCGGCGCTGTGGTTCTGATGGTGCTCGGTAACAATCCCCCATCTGCAGGACCTTTTTGTCTTTCAAGCTATTATCGGCTCGGCTCAATTGAAGCAGCTATTGTTTCCAAGGCGGCTCAATCACCTGACCGCTGGAACAGTGTTGAGATTTATTATAGCGGCACAAAGGCCGGTAATATCGAACAATTGGCTTCGCTGAGCGGTATGTCAAATCCAGAGGATATTAATTGCCATTTCTGTCTTTGTAATGGACTTGGTGGCGGTGATGGCCAGATTCAATCCACTGAAAAGTGGCAGAGGCAGTGGTCAAGCATACCCGGCAAAATATGGTATGGTAGCGGCCAAACCATTCGAATTTGTGTTGTAGCTGATGGCAAAACGACTCGCCCGACGGACTTTCAGGTCAA